>JBFZBE010000097.1:0-4232 GCA_041308685.1 Phycisphaerae bacterium | reverse complement strand
CACACGGCGTCTTGACGCACATGCACTGCTGCGGCACCGAAAGGGCGCTGGTGCAGATGGCCGTGGAGGAAACCGACCTGAACGGCATCGAACCGCTGGAAGCCCCGCCGATGGGCGATTGCATCCTCAAAGAAATCAAACAGCAGTTCGGCAGCCGTATTGCGCTCAAAGGCAATCTGCATACCACCGATGTCATGCTCTTTGGAACGGCGGCGGATGTCGAACGCGCCTGCAAGCAGGCCATCGATGACGCTGCGGCCGGCGGGGGTTTTATCCTGTCCACCGGTGACCAGACCCCTGCCGATACGCCGCTGGAAAATATCGAAAAAATGGTTAATATAGCTCAAACGTACGGCCGCTATTGACGCTCGTCAGTCAGGCGGTTTAAGGAAACATAACAGAAAACAAGAGGATCGAATGAAAAAAATAACATGCGTTATAGTGGCGGCGGTGATGCTGTGCGGCTGCTCGCATTCAACGTCTAAAACCTCAGAGGGCTGTGCCTCAGCGAAAAAGGAACCGGCGATGGCGGATATTATTGGTACGACTCATGTTCGCGGATTTTATTATCTTACAGACAAAGACTATCTGAATGAAGGCGCTGACCAGATTTTAGAGATGGGCTCGCGGGTCATCAAGATATGGTTTTATGGAAAACGCCACGAGCATCCCGAACATGTCTATCGATTTAACAGCGACTGGCCGGCTGTTGACTCCCTGGTCGAAGGCGCGCAATTGCCCTACTTTAAGACCTTGTTTGACAAGCCGTTTTCGACCTATCTTATGGTTGTTACAGCGCTGGGGCGGTCGAGTAAATACTGGTACGACGGCGTCACACAGGAACAGGCGATGGATGAAACGCGCCAGTTCTACGAATTGACAAAGCATCTGCTGACGACTTACCGTGGAACCGGCAAAACATTTGTTCTGCAGCACTGGGAAGGCGACTGGATGACCCGCAAGCATTTTGAGCGGGAGGTTGATCCCGATCCGCAAGTGCACAGGAATATGATCCAGTGGCTCAATGCGCGGCAGGCCGGCGTCAACAAGGCGCGTCAGGAACTGGGCGACTGCGGGGTTTATGTGTATCACGCCCTTGAGGTCAACAATGTGGTTCCCTCGCTGGAAAAGGGAAGGCCCAATATTGTTAATGCCGTGCTGCCCTATACCAGCGTCGATATGGTTTCCTATTCGGCATACGACTCCATTTTTGTGGCAAAATTGGGCGACAAACAGCTCTTCGGGCGATGCGTGGAGTATATTAAAGACCATCTGCCGCCCAGCGCGATCTTTGGACGCGACAGCGTATTCATCGGCGAATACGGGGTGCCGGAAAACGATAATTACACTCAGGACGATATACAGCTCATTGTCAAAAATGTGGTTGAAACCGCACTTGAAAAGAAGTGTCCCTGGATCGTGTACTGGCAGTTGTACTGCAATGAAAAAAAAGAGGCCCTGGAGTCGGACAGTCCGTATAATGACAGTGAAGATAAGCCGAATTACAATCTGCTGATAACGGCGAATGACCAGGCACGCGGCTGGTGGCTCATCCGGCAGGACGGCAGCAAAACCTGGGTCTATGACTATCTGTCCGGCCTGTGCCGGAACGCTCAGCCGGTGTTCCAAACGAAGGAGAAATAATGAATCGCACCGCAGATAAACCCGATGCGGCCTCAAATGAGACCGGTTTGACGCAGCGGCTTTCATTTAAAGAAAAAGTGGCCTATGGTCTCGGCGGCGGGGCTGAGATCATCATGGCCAACTCAATCCTGATCCTTGCGATGCCAGTGTATTATCTGGGGCTGGGAGTTCGAGCCGAGGTCTTGGGGCTGATCCTGCTCGGCACGAAAATCTTTGACGCCGTCACCGATACATTTATGGGGCATCTGTCCGACAACTCACGGCTGCGATGGGGACGGCGAAAACCCTATATTCTGCTGGGCGGATTGGTTGCCGGGCTGATTTGTATTCCGCTCTGGCGGCCTGTCCAGATGAGTACCGCCGGGTATATGTGGTATTTCTTTCTGATATCCATTCTGTATTATCTGTTCTACACCGTGTTTTATGTTCCCTATAATGCGCTGGGTTATGAAATGACCCGCGATTACGATGAACGAACCCGGCTGATGACCTATAAATGGGGCATTGGTTCCGTGATGGGAATCGGTATTCTGCCCCTACTGCTGCCGTTATGTTATGCGATAGACCCGAACAACGCCGCGGTGGGAGCGCGATTCTGGGGGCCGCTAGCAGGAGGGATGATCGTGCTGCTGTGCATCGCGCCGTCTGTTGTGCCGCGCGAACGCATCGTTCATCAGGAGAAAATTCCGTTCTTCAGAGCGCTGGCGACAACACTTCAGAATAAGCCGTTTCTGCTGCTGTGCGGAATCATTGTTCTGGCTTTGGTCGGCATCATCGGGATGCTGCAGCTGCGTCTGTTTTTGAATATGGCCTATGTGTATCAGATGGATCAGAAGGTCTCTGCGGATATGGTCAAGTGGTTTGACTATCTTTACGGCGCAGTGAATACACTGGGGATGTTTGGGGCGGGATTTCTGGCGGTGCGGTTTGACAAGAAAAAAGTGCTGGCCGCGGGGCTGCTGATGGTAGCCGTCGGTATAGCGGCCAGTTGGTTTTATATCACGCCCCGATATCCCTATTTACAACTGCTGCTGGGGCTGCTGACGGCGCCCGGCATGTCGTGTGTATGGGTGCTGACCAATTCCTGTATCGCCGATGTGTGCGATTATGATGAGTTATCAACGGGTATGCGGCGAGAAGGGCTTTACGGGGCGGTCTTTTCGTTTTCGATGAAACTGGGCAGTGCGATCGGGCTTGGACTGTGTGGATTTGTCCTGTGGCTGGTTGGGTTTGACAAAGAACTGACAGCTCAAACCTATGAAACCGTTATTCGTTTCCGGCTGGCTTTTGCGCTGATTCCGGCGCTGTTTTTTGCCGCGGCTCTGGCGCTGGCGTGGAAGTACCCGATCAACAAACAATCCCTGCTTGACGTGCAGCGCCAATTAGCCGCTCGAAAGGAATAATAAAGGCGGTCGCGGCGGCG
The DNA here is from genome assembly GCA_041308685.1 of Phycisphaerae bacterium. Lineage (GTDB taxonomy): Bacteria > Planctomycetota > Phycisphaerae > Sedimentisphaerales > Anaerohalosphaeraceae > T3Sed10-213. The sequence goes on along the minus strand of JBFZBE010000097.1, from coordinate 1,165 downwards.
ATGAGCGGGCTTGGCTGCTCATTGCGATTTGCTGTTCCAGTCGCAGCGGATAATCTCGTCCTGCTTTAGCATCACGATGCCGCCGCGGACGGCGGCGGGTTTATTCTGTCCACCGGCGACCAGACGCCGGCCGACACGCCGCTGGAAAATATCGAAACGATGGTGCAGGTCGCTCAAACATACGGCCGCTACTGATAGTTTGCAAAAACACCTCTGGATCACTATGCAAATGATTACAATTCATCAATGCCCTACTTATGCACAGAGTTCATAGCATTATAAAAAGATGCATAAATGGCTTTTATTCATAAGAATAAGATAAAAAGGTTTTTGGATTTTTTTTGACTTGCACAGAATAGGTTGTATATAGTATGATTGTAATGCTTTGCAGTTATATTTTATATTGCCTTCAACAATCTTTATATATTGGATAGATAAAATGAACAGTAAAATAAAGACGTTGTGCATAATAATAGTACTGTCTCTGATGTATGGGAAACCTGGTCGCCTTTCGGCCGGAGATTTGCAGGATGATGCTCAGGATGCCGGTGGTACAGTATTAAGTTCAATAATAGAGGGGGTCGGCCATGTTCAGGTTACATCGCCGGCCAAAGGCATTTTTCGGGTGCGTGTCTCGGCAGATGGACAATTTCAAGAAAGCATTTTGGAGCGCTATGGAATTGTTCGCTCCGATTGGCCGCCGTCCAAGCAAACTGTCCAACAAAAAGACCAACACACACTTGCACTTTCCACAGAAGCGGGCTCATTGGCTATCGATAAACAAAACGGACAAATGACGCTTTATGATGCTGAAGGCAGCGGTATCGTCAAACGGTTTTGGCTGCTCAATAAGCAGGAAAATATGCAGACAGAGCGTGTGCGATGGATCGTCGATCGCTTTCGGGCTTATCCAGGTCAACCGGACAGTGAAGTGTTGTACCTTAGCGGCTACGTCAAGCCGAATGTGATCATTGGGCAGCCCGAAAAACCTGACCAGAGGTCACAGGACACGGCGGCAAAGGACAATACGGTGCAGCTTGATCCGTTCGGAGCTGTATTTGCCATAAGCCCCTCCGAAAAGTTCTATGGGTTGGGCGCTGCATCCGGCGAACGCATTCAGCACCGGGGACACGCCTATCGGAATTGGGCCGAATATTTTAATATG
>JBFZBE010000096.1:0-3311 GCA_041308685.1 Phycisphaerae bacterium | reverse complement strand
CTGGGCCTGATACTGAACATTCAGACGCTGACTGCTCCGCAGGTCGGCGGCAAGTTTGTTGCGTTCTTCTTCCAACGCCAGCAGCTTGGCGGCAATCTCAGTTTCCTGCGCCTTGTACTTGGCCATCTGGTCGTTGAACAATTGATCTTTTTTGGCCAATTCCGCCTGCGCATACAGCGCCAAATCCCGCTGTTCGCTGTATAAGGCCTTGTAGTTTTTGGCGCTGCCTACAAACGCCACCATCATACCACACAGAAAAATTGAGAATAAGGACAGCAATACCACCAAAATTTTTGTCAGCGTACTCAACTTAAATCCCTTTCATCACAACGGTTACGCAATCGCCGCCTGCACCTTAACCCGTTCTGGCGCAACAACGGTATATTAAATTAAAAGGGGATTTTAAGGGACGATAACGGACAGGTCAAGAATTTTTTTACCGCAATTTTGGCGTAATTCCCTGCAAAAACCGACAGTTGTGAAAATCACACTCAAAAACAGTAAATACAAGCTCTTTTATTATTTCTTTGCGGCGTCCACTTGTGCACCAGCGACGGCCGTCTTGTAAACGGCAAACGGATACGGTATGACTCAACAAGAGTCTCCCTGCGGTCAAAGGGCAGAAGCCAGAGGACAGAAAATGAACTGGAAGATGACCGCTCCAAAATCCGTTTTCATCTATGTTATTCTGTGGCTAAAACTACTTTTTTGGATATGATGTTTGACTTACAGCGGTCATTTGAGGATATGTACGATGTATTGGATTTCTATTGATGCGTCTTTTAATGCATCTCATCAACTTGCGTTTGCCGACGGCACGCGCGAGCCGCTGCACGCCCACCGCTGGGCTGTTACGGCGGCGGTTTGCTCGGATGTTCTGGATGAACAGGGTCTTGTGATGGACTTTTTGGATTTGCAACGTGCCGTGCAGGCCGTGCTGGCTGATTTCGAGGCAAAACAGCTCGAAAATACCCCGATATTTGCCGGACGCAATGCCTCCGCCGAGGCCGTCGCCAAGGCCCTGTACGACCGGATCGCCCCGTACATTCCCGCACCGGCACGCCTGGGCTATATCGAGGTCACCGAGGCGGCCGGCTGTCGGGCGCGGTATGCGCCATCGGGGCAATAGCCGTTCAGTGTGCCAAAAAATATGTCGATAATTCGGACAAGCGTGTTATACTGGAACACGCAAACGTACCCAAAGCCAATCGTTTCAGACAGGATGTGTATGCTTTGTCAGGCGTGTAAAGAAAAAACAGCGACGATTCATCTGACCGAGATCAACAACGGCCAACGTGCCGAGACGCATTTGTGTCAGGACTGCGCCCAGCAGCAGGGGCTGGCGGTCAAGGCGCAGATACCGCTCAACGAACTGCTCAATACGCTGCTGAGTGTTCAGCCCCAGGCCGAGGCCGGCGGCGATGCGGCCGAAGGAAAGGCCAAAGACAAGCTCTGCCCCGAATGCGGGATGACGCTAAAGCGGTTTTCCAAAGAAACGCTTCTGGGCTGTCCGCACGATTACAAAGCGTTTGAGACCGAGCTGCTGCCGCTGATCGAGCGCAGCCATAACGGCAAGACCCGCCATTGCGGGAAAACGCCCGCCCATACGCCGGAGGTCGAAAAAAAGGACATCCTGCTGCGCCGCCTGCGGCAGCAGTTGGAAGAAGCGATCAAAAATGAAGATTACGAAACAGCCGCACAATTGCGGGACCAGATAAACCAACACATATGAAACCGGCGGATCTATGCAAGTCGCCCAGCGCCTGGTTTGGCCGGGGGCAGGGGTTGTTTTCGGATGTGGTGATCTCATCGCGGGTGCGTCTGGCGCGCAACGCGGCGGGGTTTGCGTTTTTGCCGTGCCTGTCCATCGAACAGCAGCGTACTGTGCTGGAGCGATTCAAAGAGGCGCTGCTGTCGCTGGCGCTGGGCAATGACGTTTTTTTTGTGGATGTCGAGCAGGCCTCGGCGGTCGAGCGGGAATTGCTGACCGAGCGGCACTTGATCAGCCGCCGCCAGGTGCAGGCCAAAGGGCCCCGCGGCGTGATCATTGCAGAAGGCGAGATGTTCGCCGCGATGGTCAACGAGGAAGACCATTTACGTCTGCAAACGCTGGCGCCTGGTCTGAATCTGCGTTCCTGCTGGGAGCGCATCAACGCGATCGACGATTTGATCGAGCAGCGCATCGCATACGCCTTTGATGCGCGATACGGCTACCTGACGGCCTGTCCGACCAATCTGGGCACTGGCATTCGCGTTTCGGTGATGCTGCATCTGCCGGCGCTGAAAATGACCGGTCAGATCGACAAGGCGATGGCCGCGGCGCGCGACTGCGACCTGGCGGTGCGCGGCCTGTTCGGCGAAGGGACCGACGCGGTGGGCGACTTGTTCCAATTGTCCAATCAAATCACGCTGGGCGTCAGTGAAAAACGGGTCGTGGAAGATTTTGAGGACTGTGTTGTGCCTAAGATCGCCGCATACGAACTGCAAGCGCGGCAGACCCTGCTGGACAGCAAGCCCCGCACACTGGACGACAAAATACAGCGGGCGCTGGGGGTGCTGCGCAACGCCTGTCTGGTCAGTTCGCAGGAGGCGCTGTATCTGCTCAGCAACATACGGCTGGGGGTCAATCTGGGGCGCATTCCGAAGCCCGATATCGCTACGGTCAACGAGCTGTTTATGCTCACCCAGCCGGCGCATTTGCAGTTGGGGGCGGGGCGTATGCTTGACGCCGACCAGCGCGACAGCTTGCGCGCCGAGATCATCCGCACACGTCTGAGCGCCAATTGACGGCTTGCCGCGGCCGTGTTCCTTGCGGTCTTGCGGCTATTTCAACACCACTTTGCCCGTTCCGGCGGTGATGCGGCCGATGCGGTAAACGGTTTCTCCGCTGCGGGTCAGCTTGTCCTGCACGGCGTCGGCGGCCTCTTTGGCAACGACCAGCACAAAGCCGATGCCCATATTGAACACGCGGAACATCTCGCCTTTGGTTACGGGGCCGCGTTTTTGCAGAAACTTGAAGATCGGCGGCACCGGCCACGATTTGACATTCAGCTCGGCGTTGCAGTTGTCCGGCAGTACGCGCGGGATATTGCCGACCAGTCCGCCGCCGGTGATGTGTGCCATCGCATGGACAGGCGGCGTGCGTTTGTAGTTGTTCAACAGCGCAACGACCGGACGCACATAGATCCGCGTCGGCTCCAATAAGACGCTGCCCAGCGTTTGGCCGCCAAGTTCTTTGAACGTTGCGTCCAGTTTGAGTTTTTCCTGCTTAAAGCAGATGTGCCGCACCAGCGAATAACCGTTGCTGTGGA
>JBFZBE010000095.1:0-3566 GCA_041308685.1 Phycisphaerae bacterium | reverse complement strand
CCCCAATACAGCATCCGGTCGGTGGCGATAAACAGCGGCAGGTCGATGCGGAACTCCTCTTTGACCGGGCCTAAGCCATTCTCAAAGATCACCCACACCGTCGGCTCCAGCGACACCGCCTGGGTGTTGATCGCCGCTTCGACCGCGTCAAAGTCCTGCCAGACATACGTCGCCTGCGGCATCATCCCCGCCGATTCACGCAGGGCGTCCCAGGCCCGCTCATAATCGCCCGTGGCCGCAAAGAACACGCCCGCCAGATACGTCGCAAACGGATTGACAAAATCGGGATATGGCTCAAAACTGTACAGCGAGGGATACGCCTCACGCAGCCGATCCTGTAATGCGGCATTTTCAGTACTGCGGCGGGCGTTGTCGAGATTGCTGTTGCTGTTAATGGCGTCCTGGCGTTTTTGGATTTGTGCGGCGTAGTCCTCTTTGGCGCGACGCTGGCGGTCCAGGGCGCGGTTAAACTCCACCCGCGCCAGCCCCCAGTCGCCCCGCTGCATAAAGTTGGCGGCCTTGTAGGTGTTGGCCATAATGCCGTCGTAAATCGTTCCTTTATAAGGAATTACATTATCATTGACAGCCGCGGCGGTAAGCTGCTCAAGGAGTTGATTGTCATTGGCAAGCGTCTGCATCATCGCCTCGGAGCGATCCAGCCAGGCGGTGCTTTGGTCGAATCGTCCTTCCATCCGCTCGACAACCCCTAATTGCAGCGTCCATAAGAGGTTATCGCCGGTCGGCTGGATGTTTTTTTTGAGCTTTCGCTCGGCAAATCGCCCGGCTTGTTTCAGGTCGCCATTTTGAAAAAAGCGATTATAAACATCCAAATTATCCTTCGGCGCGTTGCAGCCGCACAGCCCGGCCAGTGCCGCACCCGTCAGTACCGCCGCCCATACAACCATCTTTTTTGGCCGTTGTTCCATCTGTTTTTCTACAAAAACTTACTTTTTACAGATTTTACCGATGTGATGTTCAATTGGCAATCTTTTCGCCATAGAAGCCAGGGCAATCGCATGAAACAAAAGCGCGGCAGCGCAAGCTGCCCGATAAAGCGATACCCTGTGGGTGTCGCCATCCGGCCCAGCACCTAAAATCGATCATTGGGATTTTATGAGTTGCAACCTCTTTGGGGCGGTTTTAGGTGCTGGGCTCGGCTTTTGTTCCATGCGATGTGTGTGAGAATTTTTTCTGGCACTACATAATATTATTTTTTTTAAATGACCCCCTTGACAACGCCGGACAAGTTGTGGTATAGTGAGGGTTTAATCGACACTGCAGCGGTAAATCCGACGCGGCGTTGACCTGAAACACGACAATTAAAGAGTGTGGTTTTGGTTCTGCGGTTGTGGGTTTTTTACCCGATTCAGGCAGGTTTGGTCGCTCGGAGCGGCTAAGCGGGTCTGGTCGAAAATGCCTCAATACCCCGCAATAACTGGAATAGCGAAATGTTTATCAGGAATATAGAAAATCTGTATCTGCGTTTACCCTCGCACGGCGCGGCTGCGCCAAATCCCCTCTATTTTGTTTGCGATGCCATGTTGCGCGCTGAAAATGAAGAATGAAGAATTGAGAATGAAGAAAATTTTGAATTAAAGAAAAGCCGTTAGCTAAAAACTAAAAGCTAACGACTAACGACTAAGAACTCTATCTGGAGACCCTATATATGACAAAAGAACAAACCCCTTCCAATGAGACTGTTTACAAACCCGGCAGTCAGGTCATGGTCGATATGCTGCTGGAACAGGGCGTCGATACGATGTTCGGCTACCTGGGCGGCGTGGTGCTGCCGTTTTTTGACAAGCTGTACGATGCGCCGATCAAGTTCATCATCCCCCGCCACGAGCAGGGCGGCTGTCACATGGCCGATGCCTACGCCCGCGCGACCGGCAAGGTCGGCGTGGTCGTAGCCACTTCCGGCCCCGGCGCAACCAACCTGACGACGGGACTTGCGACGGCGATGATGGATTCGGTTCCGCTGGTGGCGATCACCGGACAGGTGCGCACCGACCTGATCGGCAACGACGCCTTTCAGGAGGCCGACACCACGGGCATCACCCGACCGGTCACCAAGCACAACGTGATCATCAAAGACCCCAACCAACTGGCACAGGCCTTCCGGGAGGCGTTTTATATCGCCCGCACCGGGCGCCCCGGGCCGGTGCTGATCGACGTGCCGGTCGATATGCAGATCGCCCAATGCCCGATACCGCCGAAGGCCGAGATCGAGCTGCCCGGCTACAAAGTCCGCGCTCAGGGACACGGCCGGCAGATCACCGCCGCCGCACAGGCCATCAACGCATCGCAAAAGCCGGTGCTGTACGTCGGCGGCGGCGTGATCATCTCCGGCGCTGCTGAGCAGCTGCGGACGCTGGCCAAAAAGGCCAACATCCCCGTTACGATGACGCTGATGGGGCTTGGCTCATTCGATCAGGCACTGCCGCAGTCGCTGGATATGCTCGGTATGCACGGCTCGGCGTATGCCAATTTTGCGGTGCAGAATTGCGACCTGCTGATCTCGGTCGGCGCACGGTTTGACGACCGCGTAACCGGCAAGCTCAAGACGTTCGCCCCGCACGCCAAGATCGTGCATATCGATATGGACCCGGCCAGCATCTCCAAAAACGTGGCCGTGGATATCCCTGTCGTCGGCGACGCCAAGCAGGTGCTGGAGGCGATGATGGCCGAGGTCGAACACCGTCCGCGCAAGGAATGGTTCGACCAGATCGCAACGTGGAAGAATAAACATCCCTTCCGCTACGACGGCAAGGCCGATGTTATCAAGCCGCAGTCCGTCATCGAAGAGCTGCACCGCCAGACCAAAGGCCAGGCGCTGATCTGCACCGGCGTCGGCCAGCATCAGATGTGGTCGGCGCAGTTCTACAAATACAGCCGGCCGCGGCAGTTTATCACCTCCGGCGGGCTGGGGACGATGGGCTTTGGGCTGCCGGCGGCGATCGGCGCCAAGCTGGCCTGTCCCGATCAGGTGGTTGTCGATATCGACGGCGACAGCAGCTTCAATATGACGCTGACCGAGCTTTCGACGGCGGTGATGTACGACATCCCGGTCAAGGTCTGCCTGCTGAACAACGGATTTATGGGCATGGTGCGGCAGTGGCAGGAGCTGTTCTATGGACGGCGGTACTCGCAAAGCTCGCTGCACAACCCGGACTTTGCCAACCTGGCGCGGGCGTTCGGCGCGGTCGGTATTACCTGCGACAAAAAAGAGCAGGTTCCCGCGGCCATCGAGCAAATGCTCAAGGAAACCCGCCCGGTCGTGGCCGATTTCCGCGTCGATCCGGAAGAGAACGTCTGGCCGATGGTCCCGGCAGGCAAGAGCTTGCACGAGATGGACGGCCTGGACATCTTTGAAATGGCATAGGGAAAATCCTAAATCATAAATTTATAAGCACTAAACAAATATAGAAATGTAAATTGGGAAAACGCAAAGTTGAACTCGTTTGAATTTTTGAAATTTAGATTTTGTTTAAAATTTAGTGCTTAGAATTTAGAATTTTAATCGGAGATTGCAATGAAGCATATATTGAGTGCATTGGTGTTGAATA
>JBFZBE010000094.1:0-5243 GCA_041308685.1 Phycisphaerae bacterium | reverse complement strand
TGGAAAGTCATCGCCAACGGCTTTCTCGATACCCTGCTCTATGAACGCAGCGCCATCGACACCTCGCTGCCCTTTGAACAGATCAAAGCCGCCAGCAGCATCAACGCCGCTGCGATCGCCGCCGGCGACAGCCCCGATTTTTCCCGCATCATCCGCCAGAACATACCCGACCCGCGAAAGAACCCACCCCCGCAGCATTGACAACAGGTACTGGACATAATTGCCGATGCAAAATAATTATCGATCTAAAAAACCTGTACGCATGGCTTGTCGCATCATACGGCGGCTGATCGGCCAACACCATTCGGCCGTTGCGGCAGTAACACAGAGCTATGACCGCATCAGCGGCGGCTATAATGCCGCCTGGACAAATCACATGCGGCATTTGACCGATGAGCTGATTGACCGGCTGGATGTCCGCATCGGGCATTGTGCGATGGATTTAACCTGCGGGACGGGGTACGCAACACGGCTGCTGGCTCATCGCTGCGGGCAACCCGTCATCGGTGTGGACGCCTCTGAAGGAATGCTTGCCCAAGCCCGTCTCAACGCCGCGCCCCGCTGCACCTTTGTCAAGGCCGACATTCTGGAGTATTTCAAGACGTTGCCCAATGACCGTTTTGACCGCATCGCCTGCTGCTGGGGGCTTGGGTATTCGCATCCTCTGGCGGTGCTGCGGCAGATCCGCCGCGTACTCAAGCCCGGCGGGGCGGCCGGAAATCATATCTTGTCGGCAGTGGCGCCGAGGCCATCGAGCGTCTAAGGGCGACCGGTGCGGCGGCGGGCTTTGAATACGCCGCTGATGACCGCTGAGGTCGCTTACCCCGACACGCAGACGGTACGAAACGCTATTGACAGTGTGCAGTAAAGTCCTTAGGATAGCGATGTTTTCGCCTTCACTGCGGAGGCGGACAAATGCCGTCAGCGAGTTTTAAGGAAATTGCAATGCAGCTTCACGCGTTGGATTGGGGGATCATCGTTCTGTTCCTGGTGCTTTGCTTTGCGGTCGGCGCCATTACTTCACGGCGGTCGGGGGGCAACTCCGCATCCTTCTTTCTGGCCGGCCGCAATGTCCCCTGGTGGATCGCCGGCACCAGTATGGTCGCGACAACATTTGCCGCCGATACCCCGCTGGCAGTTACCGAACTGGTCGCCCAGAAGGGCATTGCCGGCAACTGGCTGTGGTGGAATATGGTTTTCGGCGGCATCCTGACGGTCTTTTTTTTCGCTCGGCTGTGGCGGCGCAGCGGGATTATGACCGACTGTGAGTTTGCGGCGATTCGCTATTCCGGGCGGCCGGCGCGGTTTTTACGCGGCTTTCGCGCAATCTATATCGGCATCGGGATGAATATGATCGTCATCGGCTGGGTCAACCTGGCGATGGTCAAGATTTTGAGCGTGGTATTTCCCGACATGACCTTTTTCGGCATTCAGAGTGTGGATGTGCCGGGGTTTCATTTCAGTGCGCATCTGCTGGCAGTGGGGGGGCTGATGCTGTTTGTGGCCGTTTATGCGTCGCTGTCGGGTCTGATGGGGGTGTCGGTAACGGATGCGTTCCAGTTTATGACGGCGATGGCCGGCTGTATTGTGCTGGCGGTGTTCGCGGTGCGGCACGAGCAGATCGGCGGGCTGGCAGGACTTCAGCAAAAGCTGCCCGAATGGGTTTTTCGCTTTACGCCCGAACTGCAAAGCGGCGCCGCAGCGTCGGCGGGCCAGGAGGTTGCGGGGCTTTTGAAGATGACGCTGACGGCCTTTGTCGCCTATCTGGGCGTGCAGTGGTGGGCCAGTTGGTATCCCGGCTCCGAACCGGGCGGCGGCGGTTATGTCGCCCAGCGGATGATGTCGGCCAAGAACGAAAAGCACTCGCTGTTTGCCACGCTGTGGTTTAATGTCGCTCATTTCGCGGTGCGTCCGTGGCCGTGGATCATTGTTGCGCTCTGTTCGCTGGTGATGTATCCCGATCTGCCGTATGCCGACAAGGGGCAGGGGTTTGTCAAAGTGATGACAGCGGTGCTGCCGTCCGGGCTGATCGGTTTTCTGCTGGCGGCGTTTCTGGCCGCGTATATGTCCACCATCGCCTCGCAGACGGTCTGGGGGACGTCGTACATCATCAACGATCTGTTCCGTCCGTTCATCAAGCCGAATGCCGATGAGCGGTATTATCTCCGCGCGTCGCGCATCACGACCTTTGTGCTGATGGTGCTGGGGTTTCTGGTTACATCCAAGCTGGATACCATCAGCGGGGCGTGGAAGTTTATGCTCTCGTGCAGTGCGGGCATCGGACTGGTGCTGCTGCTGCGGTGGTTCTGGTGGCGCATCAATGCCTGGAGCGAGATCGCCGCAATGCTGGCGCCGTATGCGGTGTATCCATTTTTGTACGACCGTGTTTCGTATGAAGCGGCGCTGATGGTCATCGTGGCGTTTTCCACCGTGGTCTGGCTTGCGGCCACGTTTTTGACAAAGCCCGTCGATGAGGAGGTGTTGAAAGTGTTTTACGCCAGAGTGCATCCCGGCGGCGTTGGTTGGCGGCCGATCGCCTCTAAAATGCCGTCGGTTGCGCCCGATCGCGGTTATCCGGCGCTGTTTGTCTGTTGGTTTTTCGGCTGCTGCCTGGTGCTGTGTATGCTGTTTGGCGTCGGCAGCTTTCTGTTTGGTACATTCCGGCAGGGGCTTGCGTTTACCATTGCCGCAGCGATCTCGGCAGGCGTGATCTATTTCTATATTGCCCGAACGGATTTTGCGGCACCCGAAAAACAATAAAGCCGTGAACTTAACGCACGGAGCGGCGATTTTCCAATTCGTACCACTCCATCAGATTTGCTTTGAGCTGTTCGGCGGTCATGGGTTCGACGCGGCCATCCCAAAAGGCCGCGTTGGCCTTATGGCTGTGGCGAAAGGCGGCGCTGCCGTAGGTTTCGAGTTGCAGACATTGTTCGCCGGACTCGGTGTACTTGTCGCAGCCCCAGCAGTTAAACCACCAGTCCATCCCGTCGGCCATTGCGAGGATGCCTGCACTTTGGCGGTTCACCCTGTGCAGGATGTAATCTTCCGCATAATACACATGGGCGTTGACGCCGTAGCTGCGGTTCATTGCATAGAGTCCCTCCTCCGGGGTTTCCATAGCCACGCGGGCGGAAGGGCAGATGTATTTTTTGGGGTAAGAGGGCTTATATTCCTGAAAAGCGGGGAATTTTCTGGCTTTGTAAATTTCCGGCAGCATCGGCAAATCCAATAGCGATCGGTAATCGTCCAGCACATACCAGGGACGCATGGGAATATTCCGCTTTTCATCCTGTATGGAAATCGGAAGCAGCCGGCGGTGCATTGTGTAATAGGCATAATGGGCGGCGGTCAGGCCGCGAATGGCGGATTTGCAGACGACCGCACGGCCGGCTTCTTTAGCACGCTGCAATCCCGGCACAAGAATAGATAAAAGAAGAGATACAATTGCCATAACTACAAGCAATTCAATCAACGTAAATGCATTTTTATGATACTTTTTATCCACAATCAAGCAATCCAAAGTACATAATGCCTTATTATGCAGTATTTCACGCGAAAGGTGTCCGTGAAACCATTTTTTCGGCGTTTCCAATAGTAATAATACGTATCTGCGGGATAAAGTTTCAAAAGATTGCCGCGATCTGTATATTTTTCAGAATTTTTGTTGACAAACGATATTTAGCGTTGTTTATTAGTACTTGTGTTAGAAGGTCTTTCTCCTCCCTCGGGAGGGCCTTTAGTACAGTTGAGGGAAATTTGGCAAAGCGGGCTTTTGCAGCCCAAGGAGTGTCACGTGAGTGTCGGTACAGTTAAGTGGTTCAATGAGAAGAAAGGTTTCGGTTTTATCACACCCGATGAAGGCGGCGATGACCTGTTTGTGCATCACACCAACATCACAGCGCAGGGCTTCCGGACGTTGAAAGACGGCCAGAAGGTGGAGTATCAACCTGCTCAGGGCAAAAAGGGGATGGAAGCAACGAATGTAAAACCCTGCTAAGCAGTAGATACAACGTTGCGCACAACCGGGCCTGCTGCATGAAGCAGGCCTGTTTAATTGCAGGGGCAGTATTTATCGGATCGCTTTTTGTCCGGTTTTTATGCCGCTGCGGCTGCGGAGCTGTTCGACAAAGGCCTCCAGCCGTGTGGTCAGTGACGGGTCTTCTTGGCCGTCAAAGCTGAGGTTCAGAATCGGCATCCCATCGCAATCGGCCGTCAGGCGGCGGGTTTGTGTGCCGACCACCGTCGAAGGCATACACGAGAACGGCATCACATTGATTACGCCGTCAAAGCCATGCCGGAAAAACTCCACCATCTTGCCGACGGTCAGCACCGCTTCCCCTTCAAAAGCAGAATCGATATACGGCTGTGCGGCGTCAAACAGTGCGGCGGTGGGCGCCTCTGCCAGTGTGCCGAGATAACGTTCCAGCGGGGCTGCAAGCTGTTTTTCGATGGAACGCTGCACGGCGTTTTGCACGTGTGTCTGCAGCCAGATGCGCCACTGTCCTTTGCGGCGGGCATTGGCGATGTTGTTGGCGTTGACGTAATAGACCCACTCGGAAAAGCCCGCCAACTCACATGCCGCGCCCAGCGATTCCAGCCGGCCGATCAGATCGCTGTTGCTGAACGGATGAGAGCGGACATAGATTTCGCCGACGATGCCGATACGCGGTCGCCGCGGGGTATAGCTGCTGCACAATGCGGTTAGGTCTCTTGCGGCATCTTCCATAAATGCCGCCAGGGTGCGCATTGGTTGGCGTTTCTCGATCAGTTCGCACCATTGCTTGAGCAGCCGCCGGTGCAGAAGTTCGACGGCGGACGGATCGTTGGCGTACGGCCGGACGCGCAGCAGCGTTTTGTGCAGCAGGTCGGCACCGACAGCGCCTTTCCAGAAGGTCTTCATCAGTGTTGTGATGGACACTCTTTTAAGACTTCTGGCGAATTCTTTATAAAAATCATTGTCCTGATTCGGGGACAGCACCTGAATGGTGCGGTGTCCGGTGTGCGCCAGTACCTGGCGCTGCAAACAGTTGTACATTCCAAAACGGCACGGTCCGCAGCCGCCGGGCATGAAAAACGCCGGCGTTTGTCCGTCCGCGGGGCGTTCGAGTGTCTGGAGCATCTCGCCGATGGTGATCGCACACGGCAGACACTCTTTGCCGGTGGTGTGCTGACGGCCGCGTACAAGTGTTTGGGCGTCGGCGATGGGAATTGTCGCAGCGGGCTGGCCGTAGGCGCGGAAC
>JBFZBE010000093.1:0-2929 GCA_041308685.1 Phycisphaerae bacterium | reverse complement strand
TATTTACGATTGTGTTCCAGCGGAGCGGCCTTCAGCGACAATTGTTCGACGATATTGATGCCATAGACCTGCAGTCGTGAGATTTTTTTGGGGTTGTTGGTCAGGATGCGCACGTTGCTCAAACCCAGGTCGCGGCATATCTGCGCCCCGACGCCGTAGTCGCGTTTGTCGGCGGCAAAGCCCAATTCCAGATTGGCATCCACCGTGTCGCGTCCCTGCTCCTGCAATTTATACGCGCGCAGCTTGTTGGCCAGACCAATCCCGCGGCCTTCCTGCCGCAGGTAGATCAGCGCGCCCTTGCCCGCCTTTTCGATCATCTGCATCGCGGTAATGAGCTGATAGCCGCACTCGCACCGCTGCGAATGAAACAGGTCGCCCGTCATACACTCCGAATGCACACGGATCAAGACCGGTTCGGGATGTTCGACGGGTTTGCCGCTTGCATCCAGATCGCCGACGCCGCCCTTGCACAAGGCCAGATGCGGCTCGGTCGTGCCGGGGCTTTCATAGCCGATCATCTTGAACTCGCCGTAATCGGTCGGCAGCAATATCTCCTGTATCCGCTGGATCTGTTTTTCACGCTGCAAGCGGTATTCGATCAGCTTGGCGATTGAGGTCATTTTGAGGTTGAATTGTTTGCAGTATGTGGTCAGCTCCGGCACACGCGCCATCGTGCCGTCGTCGTTCATAATCTCGCAGATTACGCCGGCCGGCTTCAATCCCGCCAGCCGCATCAGATCGACCGAACCCTCGGTCTGGCCGGCGCGGATCAGCACGCCGCCGTCCCGCGCCCGCAGCGGAAAGATATGCCCCGGCCGTGCCAGGTCGGCGGGCTTGCAGGCGTCATCGACTGTGATGCGGATCGTCCGCGCCCGGTCGGCGGCACTGATGCCGGTGGAAATGCCCTCGCGCGCATCAATCGTTACGGTAAAAGCCGTACCGAGCCGGGCGGTGTTGGCCAGCGTCTGCGGATACAGCCCCAGCCGGTCGCACCGTTCCTCGGTCAGCGTCAGGCAGATCATTCCGCGGCCGTGTGTGGCCATAAAGTTGACGGTTTCCGGCGTTGTCAGCTCCGCCGCCGCTACAAGGTCGCCCTCGTTTTCGCGGTCTTCATCATCGACCAGGACAATCATCTTGCCCTGCCGTAAATCGTCAAGGACTTCCGGTATCTCGCTGAATGCGGTCATACGTTTTAGGGTCTTTCTGCGATTGAATCGCCGTAGCATTATGCTAAAAAAGAAAAAAACAAAGGGACTATGTCTTCATTGAAGCTCCCGCTTGTCTTTTTCCCAAGTCGGCGTTGTTATACCCCAATCCGCCGCAAAAGTAAAGATGATTGACACCCCATCGGCAGCAAGATTTCTTCTGTCTTATTGATATTCCCATACATCCCCTTTTCATTTGCCGCGATTTGTGTTAATCTGCGGGTAAAATAGGAGACATGGATATGAAGCTGCACGAAATAACAGCCGCGATCGAGACCATTGCCCCGCTCAAATTGGCGCAGGGATGGGACAACGTCGGCTTTTTGGTTGGCGACCCGACCAGGGACATCAAACGGATTCTAATCACGATTGACACTACACGGGCGGTGGCGGCCGAGGCCAAACGGTTCAAGGCCGACCTGATTTTGGCCTACCACCCGGTCATCTGGGACGGGCTCAAGCGTATCACCGCCGACGGGGCGACGGCGCCGATTTATGAGCTTATCAGGGCTAATATCGGCGTTTTTTCCATTCACACCGCGCTGGACGCCGCCGCCGGAGGTATCAACGATGCCTTGGCCGACATTTTGCCGCTGGCGGAGGCCAAGCCCATCGGCGACTATGTCGAAAACCCTACCGGTCCGCAGTACAAGATCACCACTTTTGTTCCAGATACAGCAGCAAATACAGTTGCGGAAGCACTTTACGCCGCCGGAGCGGGAGCAATCGGGGTGTATTCGCACTGCGGGTTTATGACCGAAGGCGTCGGCACGTTTCTGCCGCTGGAGGGGGCAAACCCCGCCATCGGCAAACAAGGCCAACTGGAGCGCGTCAGTGAGATTCGGCTGGAAACGGTCGTCGCCGCCGACAAGGTCGCCGCCGTCATTGCCGCCCTGCGCAATGCACACCCCTACGAAACCCCTGCCTTTGACGTATTCCGGCATTGCGATGTCGAAAATAAAATAGGGCTTGGCCGGATGGGACGGCTCAAAAAACCGATGTCCGTGGACGGAATTGTGCAAAATATCAAGAAAATCACCGGCGCAAAGGCGATTGGCCTTATCGGAAATAAAAAGCGTACCGTCCGCACCGCCGCGGTCTGTGCCGGTTCGTGCGGCAAACTGCTGGACGGGGTCATTGCCGCCGGGTGCGATCTGTACCTGACCGGCGAACTGAAACACCATCAGGCACTGGCCGCACAAGAGGCGGGATTGACCTGTATTTGCCTGTCGCATACGGTGTCGGAGCGATTTGCGCTGAAAAACTTGGCAAATGCATTGAAAAAATGCCTCAAACCGGTCACAATACGACTGAGTCAAAAAGATGCCGACCCCTTCAGTTGGAAACAGGTATAATGCAAGACAGAGAACAAAAAGAGCAGGAATACAAAGACAATAAGCTGGAAGCGAACCTTCAGGAAGATCGTAGGGTGGACCATGCCCATCACGAGGAGCAGGAACACACTGAAGCGAGTACTGCCGGCGACGCCCCGCAGCCGGTGGAGTTTGTGGCCGACGATGCCCCGCTGAAAAAACCGGCTGCTGAGGATGAGTTTGTTGGGAGTACAAGCTTTAGCTTGGAAGAAAAAAATCACGCTGAAGCGTGTACTCCGAACGAAGAACCCGACGACGAGCCGGACGAGGAAGCCGAGCCGCTGGAGCCGCAGGAATATGAGACAACGCTGGAAACGGTTATCGAGGCAGTGTTGTTTGCCGGCGATGAGC
>JBFZBE010000092.1:0-3926 GCA_041308685.1 Phycisphaerae bacterium | reverse complement strand
CCTTGACCTTTTTCTTTTTGCCCTATGTTAAGCACAAAACTCTATTACTGGAAACGGCAATAGCAGCATAAAAAGGCAAAATCAAAGGCCTGTAACGCACGCGGCATTACAGGCCTTTTTTGCATTGTTCAAAAACAAACTCAGGAAGTGTGCAGTGTTTTTTCCGCTGACTGGACGGTGTGTAACAGCAGCATCGTGATCGTCATCGGGCCGACGCCGCCGGGCACGGGGGTGATCAAGCTGGCCTTTTCCTTGATGGCCTCATAATCCACATCGCCGACCAGACGGAATCCGCTTTTCTTGCTGGCATCGTCCACACGGTTGACGCCCACGTCAATGACCACTGCGCCGGGCTTGACCATCGCGGCGGTAATAGTGTTCGGCCGGCCGGCGGCGGCGATCACGATATCAGCACGCTGAACATGCTCGGCGATGTTTTTGGTGCGGGTGTGGCAGACGGTAACGGTCGCGTTGCCGGTCTTGCTTTTCTGGATGAGCATATTGGCCAGGGGCTTGCCGACGATGTTGCTGCGTCCGACAATAACAACCTCCGCCCCGTCGAGATTAACGCCGTTGCGCACCAGAAGCTGCACCACGCCGTGCGGCGTGCAGGGCAGATACGCATCCTGTCCGACGACCATTCGCCCGACGTTGACCGGATGAAACCCGTCCACGTCCTTGGCCGGGTCGATGGCCAGCAGGATTTCATCCTCATTGATATGCTTGGGCAGCGGCAACTGGACAAGAATGCCGTGTACCTTGGGGTCTTTGTTGAATTTCTGAATCAGCGTCAGCAGCTCGGCCTGTGTGGTCGTCGCAGGGATGCGGTTGTCGCTGGAATACATCCCGATATCGTGGCAGGCCTGTTCTTTGGCCGTTACATAGGACTTGGAGGCCGGATCGTCGCCGACCAAAATCACCGCAAGCCCCGGCGTAACGCCTTTGGTCTTCAACTGGGCGACTTTCTGCTTGAGTTCTTCCCGCATCTCTGCGGCCACTTGCTTGCCATCGATGATTTTTGCTGCCATAGCCAAATCCTTACATAAGCGTTTCGGTTTCAGTTTGGCCGGATTATACCAGACAACGCCGCCGGATTCAATCACCGCAAACCTTATACCGTTGACTTATCAGGTTGATTTATGACACTTTTCTGCCCGCTGTCCCACGACCCGGCACCTCTATCGCTTTGTTGATATGGGATGACGGTTTTTTGTTTATCCGGCGAATGCGTGGCGGGACGTCTCTTTTGCATCCTGAAAAGTCCCGAAGGAATGTCATAAACCGCGTAGGGGCAGACCTGTGCGTCTGCCCTCCGTCGGGGTTGTTCCGCAACGTTGCACACGCCGCCCCCGCGGGCGAACACACAGGTTCGCCCCTACCTATATCGCCCCCTTGGGGCATTCACAGCCATTCCCGTAAATTCTATTGGCAATGCCATCGATGTATTTACCGGATGAGCCCCACCGAACAACCCGCCCTACTCCGTGTCGTCGCAGAAGGTTACGCGAAGGACTTCTTCGGCGGTGGTTTTGCCTTCCAGCATTCGGGTGATGCCGCAGGAAAACAAGTCGCCGCAGCCCTTCTGCCGCGCCAGGCCACGAATCTGTGCTTCACGCCCGCCGGAGGAGATCAAATCGCGAATCTCATTATCCATCACCAGAAACTCAAAGATCGGCAGCCGTCCCCGATAGCCGGAGTTGCCGCATTCGGCGCAGCCCTTACCCTCATACAGCGTGGCGGCGGCCAGTTGTTCGGGCGACAGTTTGAGCCGCTCGATGACCTCATCGGTCAGTGTCGCCGGCTGGCGGCATTTTTCGCACACCCGCCGCACCAGGCGCTGGGCGACGATCATATTCAGCGTTGAGCCCAGCAAATACGGCTCCAGCCCCATATACACAAATCGGCTGATCGCGCTGGGCGCATCATTGGTATGGAACGTACTGAGCACCAGATGCCCCGTCAGCGAGGCCTTGATGGCGATCTCCATCGTTTCTTTGTCGCGGATTTCGCCGATGAGGATAATATCCGGGTCCTGCCGCAGGATCGACCGCAGACACGATGCGAACGTCAGGCCGATCTCTGTTTTGACCTGCGTCTGGTTAATGCCGCGCTGGCGGTATTCGACCGGGTCTTCGACGGTCGTGATGTTTTTGCGCGGGTCTTTGAGGGCATTGAGCGCCGAATACAGCGTGGTGCTTTTGCCGCTGCCGGTCGGGCCGGTAACGATGATATTACCGTGGGGCAATTGCAGCGTCCGTTTGAATCGTTCGAGCATCGCCGGATCCAGCCCCAGCGCGTCGAGGTTGTGGTTGACGGCGGACTTGTCCAAAATACGCATCACGATCTTTTCGCCGTAAATGGTCGGCAGCGACGAGACGCGCACGTCGATATCCTCGCCGTCGCCGCGGCGGATTTTGAATCGCCCGTCCTGCGGCAGCCGCCGCTCAGCGATGTCCATCCGCGACAGGATTTTGATGCGCGCCAGCACCGCCGGCTGCATCTTGCGCGGCGGCGGCACCATCTCGGTCAAAATGCCGTCCACACGCATCCGAATGAGCATATCTTTTTCCTGCGGTTCGATATGGATGTCGCTGGCGCGGCTCTTGGCGGCGTGGTTGAGCATCAAATCCACAAACCGCACCACCGGCGCATCGTCGGCGCCGACGGACTCGTCCAGGTTCGTTTCCAGCGTTTCATCGGCGGCCACGGTTTCCAGATCGTTTTCCGTCTGCACCAGGTCGCGCAGCTTCTGGGCTTCCAGGTCGCCGCCCTGATAGATAAATTCAATCGCCCGTTTGATGGCGCTTTCGCCGGCAATGACCGGACGGATCGGCCGTTTGAGCTTGACCGACACCGTGTCGATGGCCACCACGTTCAGCGGATCGGCCATCGCCACCAGGATTTTGTCGCCGCGCTGCCCGATGACCGCCAGCGCAAACCGCTTGGCGATATTTTCCGGCACCTGCCGCGCCAGTTCTTTCTGGATTGCCGACAGATCGTCCAGCGGCGCTTGTTCGACCGCCAGATAGAGCGACAGCGCCTCGGTCAACTGTCTTTCGCTGAGCAGTTTCAGATGCACCAGCACAGGACCGAGCCGCTGGCCGGTTTTTTTCTGTTCGGCCAGCGCTGCGGCAAGATGCTCGGCATTGACAATGCGCTGCTGGACCAGCCACTCGCCAAACAGCATTGTGCTGCGGGTGTTTTGGTCAGATGATTTGGGTAACGTTTCTGTCAGCATGTGGTGTCTGTTTTATCCTTTTGCGCTGGATGCCTGCAGGGCTGCGCCGGCGGTATAATGCTGCACCGCCGCCAAGAGCTGCTCGCTGCCGACCGGCTTGGTTAAGCAGCCGTTAAACAACGCGTTGATGCGGCCGCTTTCGTTGGCGTCCGTGGACATCGCCGTCAACGCTACGATCGGGATGTCTATTTTTTTATCGCGCAAGACCCGCGTCGCTTCATAGCCGTCCATCCGCGGCATCTTCAAATCCATAAAGATCATCCGGTAGCGTCGCGACAGCGCCTTATCAACCGCCTCCTGGCCATCCGTCGCCGTTTCGACCGCATAACCCATCGTCTGCAGCATCAACTGGACGACTACCCGGTTGGATTCCTGGTCTTCCACCAGAAGGATCGGACAGTCCTCATTAGCGCCCGAGGGTGCAAAGACCACCCCCGGACTTTTTTCCTGCGGGCAGGAACGACAGCTTACAATATCTGATTCGACCGGGATCAGCAGCGAAAATGTTGAGCCCTTGCCGACCTCGCTGTGCACCTCGATCGTGCCGCCCAGCAGTTCGGCAAGCTGCCAGGTCAGCGGCAATCCCGCCGTGGCCGACAGCTTACGCCCCAGCATTGTTACGACCTGTGCATTGACATCGTCCTCATCAAGCACGGGTTCGAATATCTGAGCCAAGATCGGAAGAGCA
>JBFZBE010000091.1:0-6766 GCA_041308685.1 Phycisphaerae bacterium | reverse complement strand
TGAGGGTTGAACGGTTTTTGGCAGCGGTTACGGTGGTCGTTCTGGCCGTTTGGGCAGGAGGATGCACCCTATCGCAGACGGCAGACAGTTCCGCGTCCGGCCAGGCGGCCGCTGCGGACGTCGAATTGCGGCGGCAGCAGGCCGTCAGCTTGTACGTCGATGCGATGATGCTCAACGATTTGAACGACTACGCCGGCGCCTTGCAGAAGCTCGAAGAGGCAACCGCGCTGGATAACGAGTTCGCCCTGGCGTTTTCACTGAAAGGCGATATGTACCAGGCCCAACAGCAGTACGCCCAGAGTGCCGACGCCTACGAACGCGCCGCGCAGCTTGACCCGTGGTCGTTCAAGGATTTTTTCAATCTCGGCAAGGTCAGCCAAATCCTCAAGCAGTTTGAACGCGCCGTCAACGCCTACGTCGCCGCATCCAAATTGGATCCCAATCATTATGAATCGCACATCGGTGCGGCCAAGTGCTACTTTGAGCTGAAGGATATGGCCGCCGCTCAGCAGTACGCCCAAAAAGCCAAAGAATTGGACGCCTCACAGGCCGACCCCGAGCTGCTGCTGGGGGACATTCTGGCCGAGAAAAAAGAGCATATCGAGGCCATCGCTGCCTACCGCCGTGCGCTGGAATTGCAGGGCAACCAGCCCAAGATCATGGTCGCACTGGCGCGGGGGTATTTGCGCACCGGGCGGTTCAGCTCGGCCAAAGAGCTGCTGGCCGATGTGATCGTCGCCGAGCCGGACAATGCGGTCGCGCACCAGTATATGGGCTTTGCCCAGCTTAAGCTCAAAGAGACCGAGGCAGCCATCGAAAGCTACAAAACCGCTGTCAAGCTCAACGATAACGACTGGATGGCGCACAAGAGCTTGGGCGTGGCGTATATGCTCTTGGCGATGCAGAACAGCAACGACGAAAAGATCAAAGCGCTGGCGATGGAACAGTGGAATATCTCCCTGCAGCTCAACCCCGACCAGCCGCAGCTTAAAGAACTCCAGTCCAAATATAATTAGCACGCAGGTGGGCGTGGCCCACCCTACGGTTTTATGACACAATTGCAGCCGACAACAACGCCCGCACGCCGTCGTCCCGATCGCGGCGATGTTGTGCTTTTTTCAGCGATCACACTGGCCGGAGCGGGGCTGGATTTGTGGTCGAAATATGCGGTCTTTGCCTGGCTGGGCGGCAAAATCATTCCCGAGCATTCCCTGATCGACGGCTTTTTGCAGTTTATCGTGCGTGAAAATACCGGTGCGGCGTTCAGCGTGCTGGCCGGCAAGACGTGGCTGTTTGTTGCGATTTCGGTGGTCGCTCTGGTTGTCGTCAATGGGATGTTTGTGCGGGGCAAACTGCATCCGCGGCTGATGGTTGCGGCGGTGGCATGTCTGAACGCCGGCATCCTCGGCAATCTCTATGACCGCCTGTTCAACGACGGCCGCGTACGCGATTTTATCGATGTCTATATCGGTGATCATCACTGGCCGACATTCAATGTCGCCGATTCGCTGCTGTGCATCGGCGTAGGGCTGCTGATTCTGTTAAGTGTTATCACATCCCAAAAAGCGCAGGATGGACATTAGCCCGTCATTGCGATTGCACTCCTGCTATTCTTCAAATCCGTATTTGCCGATGAGTTTGACGAACCGACAGCCGCAAACCGTCTGTGATTGAAGGTGGTTTTGCTTTTTCTCACAGACCACTAAATCTTGCGATGTCTGGCCGCCGACCGGAGCGACCAGAATGCCGCCTTCGGCCAATTGTTCGGCCAGCAGCGGCGGCACATTCGGTACGGCCGCGGCCAGAAGAATCCGGCCAAACGTCCGCGTTGTCGGCCAGCCGCAACTGCCATCGCCGATATAATATTCGACATTTTCAACGCCCAGTCGCCCCAGTACGGCCTGTGCCGATTCGGCCAGTTCGCCGAACCGTTCGACAGTATAGACCCGCCGCGCCAGCGCCGCCAGAATGGCCGTCTGGTAGCCGCTGCCGGTGCCGATCTCCAGCACATCCTCTTTGCCGGTCAGCCGAAGCTGTTGGGTCATCAGCGCAACAATGTACGGCTGACTGATGGTCTGGCCCATCCCAATGGGCAGGGGGTTGTCGGCATACGCCTGACTGGCGTATTGCGGAAAAATGAATTCCTCACGCGGCGTTTGCCCCATCGCCCCAAGCACACCCGCGTCCGTGATGTCCCGCCCGCGCAGATGAAACTGAACCATCCGCTCACGCATGACCGCATATTGCTTTGATGCATCGAAACTGACCATACCGCTATCATTTATAAAAATCGCCGAAAAAGCAACTGAAAAAACGCAGGGTATAAGAAACAAAAGCCGAGCCGCGCAAGCGGCCGGATTGCGATACCCACAGGGCAACGCCTCATCGGGCAGCTTGCGGAGCCGTGTTTTTGTTTCATGCGATTGCCCTGCGAAAAAAAGGGCTTGCATAGTGCCGACCAGCGCGGGACAATGAAATCCGTTAAGCGAAAGGAGATGACGATGTCCAAAATACGGTTAATTGCCCTGTCAGTGTTTCTGGTCATGTTTGGTTGTGTGCCATCACTGCACGAGTTTTATACCGATCAAACGCTGGTGTTTGACCCTGCTTTGGCCGGCAGTTGGCAGCAGCAGGATA
Source organism: Phycisphaerae bacterium (assembly GCA_041308685.1). Taxonomy (GTDB): domain Bacteria; phylum Planctomycetota; class Phycisphaerae; order Sedimentisphaerales; family Anaerohalosphaeraceae; genus T3Sed10-213. Next base: position 4,129 of record JBFZBE010000091.1, on the reverse strand, counting down.
AACAATCGCCTGAAGGTCTTTGGGTGTTTGTGCCGGACGCCGAAAAGAAGTCCTATGGCCTGACCATTTACGAAAAAGACGGCAAGCAAAGCAAATTGACGGCTCATCTGGTCGAGCTGGATGGCAAACGCTTTTTTGATTTTTACCCCGATGAGCAAACCGAACTGAATGCCGGCGATTGGCTCAGGGCGCATCTGGTGGCGGCGCATCTGTTTTTGCGGGTCGAGCTGGCCAAGCAGACACTGACGGTTTGGCCGATGAATGTTGAAGTCGTGGATAAACTGCTCAAAGAGCAGCCCAACTTGGTCAAACACGAGTGGGTCAAAGACCGTGTCGTGCTGACCGATACGCCTCAAAAGCTGCAGGCCTTTGTCAAGGCCGGACTGAACATCGAACAGTTCTTCGGCGAACCGATAACGCTCCGGCGGCTTGAACCAACACCCAAACCAATTGATGCTGAGCAGTGAAATACCGGCAAAAGGATGTCAAGGCACGCCCGCGGCTTGATGAACCATTTTTTACTCGACAAAAACAGGCGATTTAGCCGATAATATGGGCTATGCTTTACAATTTAACGCAAATGGGATGCCGGCGCTGGATCGAGTCAATTGTTATCGTGCTGATGGCCATCGGGACGGTGTTTGTCTATTCGGCTGGGGCGACGGTTACCGGCGGGTATGACCTGTCGCGGTTTTACGATTCGACGGTGCTTAAACAGCTTGTCTTTTTTCCGCTGGCGGTGGGGGTAATGTACCTGGCTTCGCTGATTCCCTACCAATGGTATCGGCTTGAGCCCGGGCGGGCGGCTCGTTCCATCACGCCGTATCTGCTGACGGTTAGTATGCTGCTGTTGGTGGCTACGCTGATCTGGGGGGTGGAACGCAACTTTTCCAAGCGGTGGCTGGATTTGGCGCCGGGGGCGACGTATGTGAGTTTCCAGCCGTCGGAGTTGGCTAAATGGGCAATGATCATCTTTTTGGCGGCATATCTGGAACGATTTTCGGATAGTTTGAATCTGTTTTCAAAACGGTTTGTGCCGGCCTGTGCGATCGCCGGATTGGCCGTCGGGCTGATTATCAAAGAGGACTTCGGCACCGCGGCCTTCATCGCCCTGATGACGTTTGTGATGCTCTGGCTGGGCGGGGCGGTCTGGTGGCATTTTCTGACGCCGCTGCCGGTGGTGGTGCCGGCGTTTCTGATAGCGATTCTGTCCAGTCAGACCCGCATCAACCGCATCAAGAGCTTTATGAATCCCGAAGAGATTGCCTATCAGGCCAAGCAATCGCTGATCGCCGTGGGTACCGGCGGACTGTGGGGCAAAGGGCTGGGACGCGGCATCATCAAATACGGCCATTTGCCGGAGGATACGACGGACTTTATTTTTGCGATCATTGCTGAGGAGATGGGTTTTGCGGCCTGCACAGTGGTGATTCTGCTGTTTGTGCTGTTTGCATTCTGGGGGCTATTGGCGGCGGTGCGGTGTTCGGATCGGTTTGGACGGACATTGGCAGCGGGGATCGTGATCGCGATCGTCTTTCAGGCGGCGGTCAATATCGGCGTCGTTACCGTGGTGCTGCCGACCAAGGGCATTCCGCTGCCGTTTATCAGCGCCGGCGGCACGAGTATGCTGTTGACCGCCGGAGCGGTAGGGGTTTTGATCAATATCGCCCGCAGCGAACAGACGCAGTTGGGCAGGGACTGACGGGGTGTGTCTATGCGCGGCGGGCGCTGCGATGTGCGGCTGCGTCGGCGGCCATCAATAACCCCAGTACGGCAAAGCAGGCCGGAACAAGATAAAACGCCGCTGCCAGGCCGCCGGCCTGATTGGCAACATATCCCATCAGCCAGGTAAACGCCCCGCAGCCGGGGATGCCCGCACAGGACAGCAGGATAAACAGCATCGTTGTATCCGTCTTCGGCAGACAGTCGGCGCAGTAGCTTTGGATGCTCGGCCAGAAGGGAGCGGCGGCGATCCCCGACAGGAACAGCAGGCCGAAAAACACATACAGATTGCTCAGCAGGGGGAAAGTCAGTGTGATCAGCGTACCGGCGGCCGCCGAAAGCAGAATCAGCCGCAGCAGATGATGCTGGTCGATCAGATAGCCCCAGCCGGTGCGGCCGACGACCATCCCGGCGGCCATCGCCGCAAGTCCTACCCCGCCCGCCCAGGCGGTTCCGGCAAAGTTGAGCTGGATATAGCTGGCCGTCCAGAATGTCAGGCAAAACTCACCGCCGCCGGCCAGAAACATCGCCGCAAAAAACAGCCAAAACCGCCGGATGCGCAGAATCTCCATCGCGTGATTGCGCACGACGCTCCAGTGCAGCGGTTCGGGATGCTCGGGATATTTTTGGCCGCTGCGTTCCGGCAGCAGCAGCAAGGCCGCCGGTATTAAAGCTGCCGCGGCGGTTGCTGCCATAATCAGCCGCCACGACACGCCCGCCGCCAGCAGGGCGCCGGCGGCCAGCACTGTCGTCATTACCCCAACCGACCAAAACCCGTGGGTAAAGTTCAGATAGCGCGCCGGTTCCTGCGGGTGCAGGTCGTTGATAAACGGCGTCGCCAGCCCTTCGATGACGCCTTCGCCCAGACCAGCCAGCGTCATTGCCAAAAACAGCAGCCCATACTGCGGGGCGACCGCACACAGCGCCAGCCCGACACCCATTACCACGACCGAGGCGCCGAGCGTGCGGCGTTTGCCCCAGCGTCCGGCCATAAAGCCGCACAGCAGCATCGAGGCGACGATCGCCAGTGTTCTGCCAAGCCCCAGCATACCGCCTGCGGTCAGGCCGCCTTCGTCCAGCGTAAAGCCCAGATCGCGGGCGATTTCCACCAAGGCAACCGGTGCGGCGACCGAACCGGCGGCGTACATAAAAAAGCTCGTAAACGCCGCGTAGTCATACCGTCCAAACCGCAGCGTGCGGGATTGCTTTGCAGAGGGTGTGTGCATTCAAATTCCAATCCATTGTCTGACCGCGGAGCGGTTGTATTTGCTGTTTCCAATGGTCGATTTTCTAATCCACCGGGTACATAAACTCCGGCATACGGCGGGGCTTGCCCTGTGTATCCACACAGGCCAGCACGGATGTGCCTTCGCACAAGATCAATCCAGTGGAAGGACGTTTGAGCGTGTAGGAATGTTCGACACGGGCGCTGGTGATGCGGCTGCACACCGTGATCAAATCCAGTGTTTCATCGTACAGGGCGGGGCGGCGGTACTTGGCCGTCAGCTCAACGACGACGAAAAACACGCCCGCCTTTTCCAATTGACTGTAAGCCAGTCCGTTGGCGCGGAGCAGCTCGGTGCGTCCCATCTCAAACCAGACCGGATAGACGGTGTGATGCACCACGCCGGCCTGATCGGTTTCGACATACCGCGGCACGATCTGGATGGTGCATTCCTGTACCGTCGTTCGCTCCGGAAAGACCACGTCCCGATCCATCCGGTAATCTTCTGTTCTTGGCTGAACCCGCATTTTTTGATCTCCAATAATTTACTCTAAGGCGTTAGTATAGGCCAATTGTTATTGCATTTCAACATGTAATCGTTTGACCGATTGCATCTATGATACTGCGGTTTGCGGGCTGCATTGGAGGCGGCTTTATTTTGCGGTTTTGGAGCCGGTGCGATTGGCCTGTTTTTGCTGTTTGCGGCGGCGATGGAATACGACGGTATTGTAGGTCAGCCGATAGGTCAGCCCCGCAAAAAACGCGCCGAGAATAACGCTTCCGATGCAGGTTTCAACGCCGATTTTCATCATCGCCGAAATGACGTCTTTCCAGAATGTGATGGTGTAAAACTCGGCCAGAAACCGAGAGAACGACAGAGATGTGTCAAATAATTGCTCGATCTGTTCGGGGGTCATTTGGGATTTATGCGATGTGAAGGTCAATATCCATCGCCCCAGCAGATAGCAGGGGTAATAGATAATCAGTGCCGTGGCCGGATTGCTGATCCAGACGCCCATCATCGCCAACACTTTGTTGGCTCTGCACAGTGCCGCGACGATCCACGCCAAAAACATCTGAATGCCCATCAGCGGCAGATAGCCGATAAAGATGCCTACAGCCATCCCGCGTGCGATACATTCGGGCGAGTCGTCGATATGCAGGATGCGAAACTTGATAAAC
>JBFZBE010000090.1:0-6251 GCA_041308685.1 Phycisphaerae bacterium | reverse complement strand
ATTGCCGCCGACGCCCTGGAGCGCATCTGGCCGGATGCGACGATCATTCTGGATATCGACACCGCCGCGGCCAAACAGCGGATGAACCGAGACCTGGATCGGATGGAGCAAAAGGGCGACGGCTACCACGGGCGCGTGCGCGAGGGCTTTTTGTCGCTGCGGGGCAAATGCCCGAACCTCGCCGTTGTGGATGCGGCGCAATCGGTTGAAATTGTTCACGCGGCGGTCTTGGCGCAATTAAAGGCGATGCTCGGATGGCGTTGAATCTTAGTCAGATCGTTTCGCAGGATAGGCCCATCGCGGGGTTGCAGCGGGCGTTTGCCGCCGGGCGGATGCCGCACGCGTATCTGTTTTGCGGCGAGGACGGCGTGGGCAAGTTCACGACCGCACGGGCGTGGGCCAAGATGCTGCTGTGCAAAAACCGCACCCAGCGCAGCGGCACGCCGGCGTTTGCGGACAGTTGCGGCGTATGCGCATCGTGCAAGCTGTTTGAAGGCGGCACACACCCCGATTTTCAACGGGTTTACAAAGAGCTTTACGAATTCACGGACAAAGGCAAGAACGCCGCTCCGTCGGTGGAGCTGCGCATCAATGTGATTCGTGAGTTCCTGATCGATAAAATTTTGACGCGCCCGCAGATGTCCGGCCATGTCGTCTATGTCGTAGAGGAATTTGAAAAAGTCAACCGCAACAGCCAGAACGCGATGCTCAAAGTGCTGGAAGAACCGCCGCCATTCTGCGTGATCATCCTCTTGTGCAGCCGACAGGACAGCTTGCTGCCGACCATCCTGTCGCGGTGTCAGTTGGTGCGGTTCGGGCCGGTCGAGCGGGGGTATATCGTCAAAAAGCTATCCGAAATAGGGATAACCGAGCCGGAAAGCGGCTATTGGGCATCGTTTTGCGAAGGACGGCTGGGGCAGGCGCTGGCATGGGCGGGACTGGAGACCAAGGGCGACCGGCCGTACCTGATAAAACGGGAGTTGGTGGATCGGCTTTCCGCCGCTTCACTTCCCGATGCTCTGGAACAGGCCGAGTGGATGGGAAAGGCAGCAAAGCAGATAGGCGATGCCTGGAAGGCAAAGCTGGATAACGTCAGTGCCACCGACCTGACCCGCCGTGCGCAAAAGGGCGTTTTACAAATGGTTACGTTGGCTTTGGCCGATGCTCTCAAGCTGCATACCGGCAAATCCGGGGGGCTGGTCAACGCCGATCAGGCCGTGGCGATTCGCCGGATAGTAGATAAATACGAGCCGGAACATCTATCATTGTTGATCGCTCGCCTCTATACCCTCTGCGACTGGGTCGATTCCAGCGTCAACGAAAAGCTCATTTTTGAGCAACTCTTGTTAAATCTGACGCACTCGGATATAATCACGCTTTCTGTAAGTTGACAGGGTCGATGGGTTATTCGGTCGCCAACTTAAAATGTAAAGTCAGGGATTGTAACGAAATAAAATGATTCATTGACGGTTGTTTTTTAGACAGGATTATTTTAAGCTGCCAGCTTCCAGTAACCAGCTTCCAGTTCATTTTCTGGTCGCTGGCGGCTGGTGTCTGGAAGCTTATTCTAATCCGTGAAATCTGTGTTCATCTGTGTCAAAAAAATAATCCGTGAAAATCTGTGTAATCTGTGGATAAAAAAACTGCCGAGCGGAAAGTGTCTGGTTCTACGGAGATAATAGTGCAAAACGATACAACGGCAAAGCCCAAGTGGCCTAAAAACAGCAACGTCAAGCTGATGCTGGTGCGGTACGGCCGGATGGCGCAGATGGGCTGGTTTGAGCATAATGAGTCGGCGATCCCCAAGGTCAGCAGCAAAGTCGTCGTCAAGACCGAGCGTGGGCTGGAGCTGGGCGAGGTGGTCGGCGTGCATAACTATCGCGGCGGGACGTTTCGCATTTCGCCCGATCAGGTCGAGGCCTACTACGGCAATCTGGGTGACAATTCTCCCGTCGGCCCCGGCGGGTCGTTCGTGCGGTTTGCCACGCACGAGGACATCCGCGAGCAGGAGCATCTGGTCAAGTCCGAGGTCGAGGAGATTGAAAGCTGCGAAAAGCATATCCGCCAGATGAATCTGCCGATGCGGATCGTCGATGCCGAGCATTTGTTCGGCGGCGAGCGCATCATTTATTATTTTACCAGCGAGGGGCGTGTGGATTTTCGCGAGCTGGTCAAGACGCTGGCGCGCGAGTATCAGACGCGCATCGAGCTGCGTCAGATCGGCGCGCGCGACGAGGCCAAGCTGGTCAGCGACTATGAGACCTGCGGCCAGCAGTGCTGCTGCAGCCGCTATTTGAAAATCCTCGAACCGGTCAATATGCGGATGGCCAAGCTGCAAAAGGCCACGCTGGACCCGTCCAAGATCAGCGGCCATTGCGGGCGGCTCAAGTGCTGTCTGCGGTACGAAGACCACACCTATATGGAATTGAAAGACAAGCTGCCGCACCGCAACGCGATGGTCAAAACGCCCAAAGGCCTCGGCCGCGTGGTGGACGTGCAGATTCTCACGCAGCTGGTGGTGGTGCAGGACGCCGTCGGCGACCGTAAGGCCTGGCCGGTCGATGAGCTGCTGCCGTATGACCCGTCCGCCGAGCCGCTGCCGCAGCCGGTCAGCAGCAGCCAGCCGGACGCTGCGGGTGAACCTGCTGTTGCCGATCCGGCTGAGCGGCCCCGTGATAACCGCCGCAACGGGCCGCCGCGCCGCGATCAGGAACGCCGTCCGCCGCGCGACAACCGTCCCGACGGCCAGCGCAATCAAAACGACAATCGTCCGCGTCAAGAGCGGCAGGATCGCCCGCCTCGCGACAACCGCACTGACCGCCCCGAGCGTGCGCAGGACAATCCGCCCGCCGACGGCGCCGGCCAGCCGCAGGGCGAAGCGCGCCGCCGCAATAAAAACCGCCGCAAAAAACGCCGCGGCGGCAATGGGGGCAACCCGAACAACCCCAACAACGGCGGCGGCAATACGTCCACTACACCGCCCACAGGAGAATAGACCGCGATGACGCGAAAACTGCTGGTAACCTCCGCACTGCCGTATGCCAACGGGCCGATCCATATTGGCCATCTGGTCGAATATATCCAGACCGATATCTGGGTGCGGTTTCAAAAGGCGATGGGCAATGACTGCCGCTACTTCTGTGCCGACGATACGCACGGTACGCCCATTATGATCCGCGCCAAGAGCGAGGGCATTGCGCCCGAACAACTCATTGCCGACGTACACGGCCGCCATTTGAAGGACTTTACCGATTTTCAGATCGCGTTTGACAATTACTATTCGACGCACTCGGACGAAAACCGGCAATTGAGCGAGCGTATCTATCTGGCCGCCAAGGCCGCCGGTTCGATCGTGCAGAAAAAAATCCAGCAGGCCTACGACCAGCAGGAAAAAATGTGGCTGCCGGATCGCTTCATCAAGGGGACCTGCCCTCGCTGCAAGGCCGAGAATCAATACGGCGATTCGTGCGATGTCTGCGGGGCGCACTATCAGGCGACCGAGTTGATCAACCCGGTCAGCGCCGTCAGCGGCCAGCCGCCGGTGCTCAAAGACAGCACGCATTACTTTTTCCGGCTGGACGATTACGCGGCGCAACTGAAAGACCTGTTCGAGGCCGGCTATGTGCAGGCGTCGGTCAAAAACAAGCTGGACGAGTGGTTTGCCGCCGGGCTGAAGGATTGGGACATCTCGCGGGATGGGCCGTACTTTGGCTTTAAGATTCCCGGCGAGGACGACAAGTATTTTTATGTCTGGCTGGATGCGCCCATCGGCTATATGGCCTCGTGCAAAAACTGGTGCGACCGCAATGGGCTGGATTTTGAAACCGTCTGGAACGGCGGCGACCATGAGATTTACCACTTCATCGGCAAGGACATTATGTATTTTCACGCCTTGTTCTGGCCGGCGCTGCTGATGGCGGCCAACCTGCGCCGCCCGGACAAGCTGTTCGTCCACGGCTTTTTGACCGTCAACGGCCAGAAGATGAGCAAGAGCAAAGGCACGTTTGTGATGGCGCGGACGTACCTGAATCACCTTGACCCGCAGCATCTGCGGTATTACTACGCATCCAAGCTGGCCGGCGGCGTGGACGACATCGATCTGAACATCGAGGACTTTGTCAATCGCGTCAATTCCGATCTGGTCGGCAAATTGGCCAATCTGCCCAGCCGTTCGGGGCCGATGCTGACCGGAAAACTCGGCGGCAAGCTTGGCACGCTGGACGCATCCGGCCGCGCGCTGGTTGCCGAACTGGCGCAGGCCAAAGAGGAAATCGTGCGTGAGTTTGAAAATCTCAACTATGCCGCCGTCATTCGCCGCATCGCGCAGTTAGCCGATGTGTGCAACAAATACGTCGAGGACAACCAGCCGTGGTCGCTGGTCAAGACCGACCCGGAAAAAGCCCGCACCGTGCTGACGGCGATTTTGAATGCGACGCGCGTGCTGGCGATTTATTTGAAACCCGTGCTGCCGGTCTTTGCCGAAAAGACCGAGCGGTTTTTGAACATCCCGCCGCTGTCGTTTGCCGACACGGCGACGGTATTGGAACATCATACAATCAATAGCTACGAACGGCTCATTGAGCGTGTGGAAAAAGAAAAGGTAGATGCTATGATTGAAGAAAGCAAATCGCAGACGGCTGCGCCCGTCGTCGCCGCCGAACCGGCCAAGCCCGCCCTCGATGAGCCGTTGGCCGAAGAATGCACGATTGAGGATTTTACAAAGGTCGATCTGCGCGTCGCGCGGATCGTCAAGGCCGCTGCGGTCGAAGGCGCCGACAAACTGCTGAGTTTGGAGCTGGATTTGGGTGCAATGACACGGCATGTTTTTGCCGGCATCGCCAAGGCCTACAAGCCCGAAGCCCTTGTCGGGCGGCTGGTTGTGTGCGTGGCCAACCTCAAGCCGCGCAAGATGAAGTTCGGCCTGTCCGAAGGCATGGTCTGTGCCGCAGGCCCCGGCGGCAGCGATATCTTTCTGCTGTCGCCTGACAGCGGCGCACAGCCGGGACAGCGCATTCATTAGAACGGACGTATCTGAATCGCCAAGAATACGGCTTATGCCGTGTGTGAAAGGTTTGCTTAACGTATGTTTGCGATTATCAGCGATATTCATTCGAATCTTGAGGCGCTGACGACGGTGCTGGACGATATCGAAAAGCGCGGCATCAAGACGATCTATTGTCTTGGGGATGTGCTGGGGTATGCGGCCAACCCGAAGGAGTGCCTCGATCTGGTCATCGAAAAGACCGAAAACTGTGTGATGGGCAACCACGACTACGCGGCGGTCTTTGAGCCGACGAATTTCAATTCGGGGGCCGAATCGGCGGCGTACTGGGCGCGCAAGGTGCTGGAGCAGGAGACCGACCGTCAGAAGAGCGACAAACGCTGGCAGTACCTGGGCGCTCAGAAGATGCGCTGGACACTGCAGACCAAGATGAACGGCGTGGATGCGACGCTGGATTTTGTCCATGCCTCGCCGCGGCGGCCGATCAACGAGTACGTCTTTCCCGACGATGTGTTTACGACGACCGGCAAGATGAATGCCTTGTTTGAGCGGGTCAAGCATGTCTGCTTTGTCGGCCATACACATCTGCCGGGGGTGTTTTTGGAAGACCCGGACTTTTATGCGCCGGATGAGTTAGGTGGCAAGTACCCCATCGTGGCCGGCGAGAAGGCGATCATCAACGTCGGCTCGGTCGGCCAGCCGCGCGATCGCGACAACCGCGCCAGCTATGTCTATATTGAAGATAATTATGTCAACTTTGTGCGGCTGGAGTACGACTACAAGGCCGCGGCGGCCAAGATTTACGCCGAGCCGGAGCTGGACGATTTCGAAGGCGACCGGCTGGCCGACGGGCGATAACGGTTAGTTTTGTCCACAGATTACGCAGATGAACACGGATAAATGAAGTCCCGATGTGTCGGAAAAGAATGCAGAATGAAGAGAATTTGGAGTTGTGAATTATAAATGATGAATTTTGATTTGACTAAAAAAATCCTGTTTAATCCTGTTAATCTTGTCTAAAAAAAATCAGTGAAATCAGCGTAATCAGCGTTTCTATTTTTTGTTTTTTGAATTTCTTTATATTTATTAGGCGGAATCAATGAAAGCGAAGACGGTTGTCGTATTTGCGGTGGTATGTTTTGTTACATTGTGCGGGTTGCTGGCATTCGATGCGGTGCGGGCGAAAAAGGCCGAACTGCCGCCGCTGGCGGCTGAGGTGCAGCCGGACAGTGCGGCGGCGGTCGATACG
>JBFZBE010000089.1:0-2731 GCA_041308685.1 Phycisphaerae bacterium | reverse complement strand
CTTTATACAGCGGTTTGAATACCTTGCGCCACATCGCCGGCGCGATCAGGAGCGACCGCTGGGCGCCCCAGTCATCCATAAACATCAATCCGTCAACATCGGTCTTGGCCCAGGCCAGCAGTTCCTTGATGAAGAATTGATGCAGACGATCCAGCAGCACAAAGAACTCCGGCGACTCCATCGCCAAATCCATCATCACATTTTCCGTGCCGCGCAGGAACTGGATCCGCTCGAACGGCCGCGGACAGCAGCCGGCCAGAATGAACTTGTCCGATGCGGCACAGAAGGCATTGACTGCCGGCACATCGACCGTCAGCACCTCGTGCGGCTCGCGGAGTTTGTCCAACTCCGACCAGTCGCGGATAAGCGGGTCTTTGACCTCGCCGATGATGCCGGACTGGCGATTCTCGAACACGCAGCCCCACTCATCGACATACTGGCCGACCTCAAAAGCGTTGCCCTCGGTCTTGGGGTGGGTCTTCAGAAATCCGCCGGCATGGACAATATCATCGGGAAAGTCCCGCTTGATCCTGTCCAGCATCTGCGGATGGTTGTTGACCGCCCAGGGCAGCAGCCAAAGCTGCCGCGGCACACGCTGGGGTTTATTAAACTCAAGAGTACGATAGACCAGTTCGCGGGGTTTCATTGCCCATCGCCTTTCTTTTATATAATCACCGGCAGCATGTCGTGCAGCGTATCGCAATAGTGCGAGCAGAACGCCTTGGTGCCGCTCTGGATGATGTTGCCGTCGGCCAATCCCAGACAGGCAAATCCGGCCAGACGGATCGACAGTACGCCGGCGCCGCTGTCTTCGATGCCCACCACGCTGTGGCGGTCGGCAAAATCAAGCCCCAGCCCGACGCGGGCCGTCTCGGCGTACAGCCACGGATGCGGCTTGGGTTCCAATTCGCCCAGCGTGCCGGGCTGGCCTTTGCGGATCGCATAACCGGCCGTGATAATCGCATCGTAGAAGTCCGCCGGATCGCCCATATCGAGCTGCCGGAAGGCATCCAGTATCTCCGGCCAGGCCTTTTCATACAGGCCGGAGGTCACCAGACCCAGCTTGATGCCCTTGGACTTGAGCGTCAGCAAAAAGTCCTTGAGCCCTTCGGTCGGCTGGAAGGCGTTCTTTTTGCCCTTGCCTTCCATGATCAGCCGCATCTGTTCGTGGGTGATGTCAAAGTAATGCACCCGCGCCTCTTCGACGGTCTTGTTGGGGCAGTACTTGTGCGTGCAGTATTTCAGGTGCTCGGAAACGCTGTGGCCGGACACAAACGGCATATCCTCGTGGCACAGTTCGAACTTGGGGTTGTTCAGCAGCCGGGCGGTGGTCTGCTCGATGATCCATATCCAAAACGCCTCGCTGCGGACGCTCGTGCCGTCCAAATCCATCAGGACGGCCTTGACGGGCTTTTCGATCCGCGCCGGCACAAACGGATAAAGGGCCGGATACCCCATCTTGGACTTGACATAGGTCAGCGTCTTGCCGTCCTCAAAGGTCAGGATATCGACTTTGCCGTCTTTGGTCGTCCAAATATGCGTAACGCCGCCGGCGCCGGTCTTGAACTGGCCGTCGCCGCCGGTCTGGCAGGTGATCAGGTCGTTAGGGTCAAACAAAAAGTCTTTCTTAAAGCATTGTTTTGCGGCACATTCCATCTTTTAGATCCTTGTATTCAAGTTGAATACATTTGCTTCTCTTGTTTGATTATTTTTTGACCAATAAATAGCGATTGGGACAAAATAACAGGTGACTGTAGCTAATATTTCCCACCACAGGATACAATTGCTTACTGCTCCTCGTCCTGGTCTTCTATTTCCTCTTCGTCCGCATCGTCGATGGCGTTGTCGTCGTCCTCGGCCGGCTGTTCTTGCGCGTCTTCATCGTCGCTGCGGTCGTCGGTCAAGTCGGCATAGCCGGCCACCTCGTCGGCGATCATATCCTTACGCAGGGCTTCGTACTCATCCAGCGTCATCGTTACCTCGCGGGCCTGGCTGCCTTTGTACTCGCCCAGAATCCCCGCCGCGGCCATCATCTCGATGATCCGGCTGGCGCGGGCGTAGCCGATGCTCAGCCGCCGCTGCAGGAGCGACACGCTGCCGCGTTTGCTTTCCAGCACGACGCGCACGGCCTGGTCGAACATCTCGTCCTTCTGGCCGCCGCCCAGATCGACCTTGCCCAACTGCATCAGTTCGGGATGGTACTGCGGCGCGGCAACCTCTTTGAGGAACTTGACGACGCCGCGAATCTCGTCATCGTCCAGATACGCTCCCTGCGAACGCACCAATTCACTCGTGCCGGGCTTGAGAAACAGCATATCGCCCTGTCCCAGCAGCGTCTCGGCGCCGTTCTGGTCAAGGATGATGCGGCTGTCCATGCGCCCGGCCACACGAAACGCGATGCGCGACGGCATATTGGACTTGATCAAGCCCGTCACCACCGTCGCCTGCGGCCGCTGCGTGGCCAGCACCAGATGAATGCCCACAGCACGGCTCTTTTGGGCGATGCGGACGATATACGCCTCAATCTCTTTGGCCGAGGTCATCATCAAATCGGCCAATTCGTCAATGACGATCACAATATGCGGCAGCTTCTTGGGTATCTTGGCCTCCTCGTCGGGTGTGGAGGGGCTGAACCGCTCGATGAGTTCCTCCTGCGTCAGCAGGTTGTATGAGGCGATGTTCTTGACCTTGGCCTCGGCCAGCAGTTCATAGCGTTCGTCCATCTTCTCGG
>JBFZBE010000088.1:0-3033 GCA_041308685.1 Phycisphaerae bacterium | reverse complement strand
CCCCGCTGCATTCGACGATGACGTCGGCGCCGCGGCCGCCGGTCAGATCCAGCACGGCCTTGACCGGGTCGGATTCATTGACATTGATCAGCGTTGTAAAGCCCAGCTCTTTGGCTTTTTCAAAGCGCAGACCCGCGTCGCCGGCTGTTCCGACAATTGCTACCTGCCCGGCGCCAACCGCCCGCGCCGCCATCGCGGCCAGCAGTCCGATCGGTCCCGGACCAATCACCACGACCGTATCGCCCGGCTCGATCCGAGTCCGCTCCAGCAAGTCCGTAACGATATTGGCCGTCGGCTCAACCATGACGGCCTGATCCCAGCTCATCGAATCGGGGATTTTATGCAGCAGCGTTTCGGGATAGCAGATATACTCGGCCATGCCGCCGTCGATACCCCAGCCGGGCGACCGTTTATCGGGGCATATCTGAATGTTGCCCGTGCGGCACAAAAAGCACTTGCCGCAGGCGCAGGTGTGCGGCTCGGCGACAATGCGATCGCCGACGGCAAATTTTTTGCAGTCGCTGCCCAGTTCAACGATCTGTCCGGTGAACTCATGCCCCAGCGTTACCGGCGGCCAATACGGAAAGCTGTCGTTTTTGACGTGAATATCCGTACCGCACACGCCGCAGGCGGCCACTTTGATCTTGACCTGCCCGGCAGCCAAAGACGGCTCAGGAACCTCCCGAAGCTCGATAAATCCTTTTCCTTTTTGTGTTTTGACCAGCGCTTTCATTGTTTTCCTTGGATTAATTACGAGGGTTGGATTAAGGATGAAATCCGCGATATACAAGACCGTCGGCAACAGTTTGAACAGCAATATCCATCGCCGCTTGGCGCATACTTATCTTTTTGTTCTGAGCATATTGATAAACATGCTCAAACTTACTCTGCATCCGGTCAATCAGGCGGCGCTGAACCTCGTCCAGTGTCATTTGTTCTCGCTGTGTTTCCTGTGTGTATTCCAGATAGGATACAAAAACGCCGCCGGCATTGCACAAAATGTCAGGAATTACAAAGCAGTGTTTGGAGCCGAGTATCTCATCGGCCTGCGGCGTGGTCGGAGCATTCGCGCCCTCGGCGATGATTTTTGCTTTGACCCGGCCGGCGTTGGATTCATTGATTTGCGACTGCGCCGCCGCGGGAACAAGAATATCGCACGGCAGTTCCAATAATTCAGCGGGGGCGAGAACCGAGCCGCGGTCAAACCCTTTGACGCCGCCGGCCGCCGCCGCATGCGCATATAATCGGTCAATATCAAGGCCTTGGGAATCATAGACAGCGCCTGTGATGTCCGAAACCGCAATCACCACAGCACCCATCTTAGCCAGCATCCCGGCGGCAACCGAACCGACATTGCCGAACCCCTGCACGGCCACCTTGGCTCCGGTCAAATCAATCCCGCATTTCTTGCAGGCCGCCGCCGTCGTATAGGCCACTCCATTCCCGGTCGCCTCGCGCCGACCTATAATACCGCCGAGAATGACGGGCTTTCCGGTTACAAAACAACCCCGTGTAATCGACGCGCCCGACGAATACGAAAGGCAGTCCTTCAGATGTCCCATGTCTTTTTCATTGGTTCCCATATCCGGGGCGGGAACATAGATCTCCGGGCCGATGTGCCGCATCAGGCCGCGCGTAAATGAGCGGATAATGATTTCCTTATCGTCAGCGTTCAGCCCATTCGGATCGCAGGCGATCCCTGCCTTGCCTCCGCCAAACGGCACACCAATCAAGGCCGTCTTCCAGGTCATTTCCATTGCCAGCCCGTTAATATCATCCAGCGTAACCGATTCGGCCATCCGAATGCCGCCCTTGGCCGGACCAAGAGTATCATTGTGCCGCACAACATACGTTGTAATTTTTTTGTGCCTGCCGTCGGACAAAATCGGATTAATACAGCATTCAATTTTCTCTTTGGGGCTGATCATATTATCATATAATTTGGCGGAAAGACAAAGCCGCTTGGCTGAATGCTGAAAATTGTAGATGGCGGTTGCCAGAAGATCATTAGATTTCATAATAAACATCCCTCAATAGTCTCATACATTTAAAATAAAATCCAATAACACAAGTCCTGCTTTTTGAACATCTGACAGATTGATCTGTTCTTCTTTGGAATGCGCCACTTTCAGCGTGCCGGGGCCGTATACCACCGTTGGAATGCCGAGCTGGTTATTGTAAAACCAGGCGTCACAGCTGGCAGTCATCGCATCGATGCGACAGGCGACGCCAGCCTTTCGATTGGCCGCCAGCAGCGTCTGGACAAGCGGATGTTGCGGCGAAACCACTGAACTGTCATGCCGATAGGTGAATGTCAGCTTGACATGATCCCGACTCAGCAGCGATGCCCCGTCCATTAACGCCGCTTCAAACTCACCGGCGATCTGCTCTTTGGTTTTGTTCGGCAGAAAGCCCAAAACGCCCTCAAGCACCGCATGGCTGGGCGCTGCGGCCGGCCAGTTGCCCGCCTGCAGCCGCCCAAAGGTTATCGGCATGGGATTCTCATACGCGTCAAACAGCTCAATGTGTCGGGATTCATTCAGCAGCGTCCGATGATACGCCGTCAACCGCGCAATCGCCTCCGTTGCCATCAGCAGCGCACTGCGGGTCTGTCCGGCCTGACCGCTGTGGCCGGCTTTGCCTGAAAACTCAATCTTAAACCACACCGCCCCGCGAATGGACGTCAAAATACGATGTTCGGTTGGTTCCAGCACAATGCAGAAATCCGCCCGCTCGCCGCGGCGCGCCATCGCCAGTGAGCCATTGCCGCCGTTTTCTTCCTCGACAACCAGATGAGCGACCACATCGCCGGCCGGCTCGGCCTCCAGCTCATACAGCAACCGATACAGCGTATAGATTGCCGCAATCGGTCCCTTGTCATCGCACGCCCCGCGGCCGTAGATAACACCGTCGTCCATACGCCCCGAATACGGATCGGCCATCCCCTCCGACGGCGGCACAGTATCCGCATGGGCATTGAGCAGCAGGATTTTGCCGCCCCGGCAGCCCCTTCGAACAATCCGCAGATTATAC
>JBFZBE010000087.1:0-3059 GCA_041308685.1 Phycisphaerae bacterium | reverse complement strand
AGTATTCGATGGTGATCCGCCGCGAGGTATGTTCCTGATAAAACTTCAGCGACTCGACCAGTTCGGCCAGAGGGAATTTTTTGCCGATGCGCATCAGTTTGCCGCGCGTCGCGTCGTCGGGTGCGTGCAGCGACACCGCCAGCCGCGGATGCAGGGACTGTTCGGCCAACTGCCGGATCGGCTCGATCAGCCCGCAGGTGGATAGCGTGATATGGCGGATGCCGATGTTGGCTCCCGACGGACTGTGCAGCAGCTCGACCGAACGCATCACATTGTCCAAATTGTCCAGCGGCTCGCCCATACCCATATAGACCAGGTTGTGTATCGTCCCAAACAGGCGGCGGGCGTGATAGACCTGATCGACGATCTCGGCGGCGGTCAGATTGCGTTCAAATTTGATCCGCGCCGTCGCGCAGAACAGACACCCCATCCGGCAGCCGGCCTGCGTCGAAAGACACAGAGTCCGCCTGTCGCCGTCCTGCAGCAGAACGGTCTCGATGCGGCAGCCGTCGGCAAGTTCAAAGACGAACTTGACTGTGCCGTCGGGGTCGTCATGCTGCTCGGCCAAGGCGATCGCGGAGATGACATAACCCGCCTCCGCCAGCGTCCGGCGAAAATCCTTGGGCAGGGGGGACACATCCGCCAGGGCGACGGCGTCTTTTTGATGGATGAATTGAAACAGATATGTAGCCAGAAACCGCCTTTGGCCTAAGCCATCGATAAGATGCCCTAACTGCGGCAAGGTATAGGTTTTCAGGTCATTTTCCATTGCCGCCCACTATAACTACGCCGCGCGAAAAATGCAAAAGCTTTGCGCTTTATCGTTTGTTCAGTTCATTTCCGGCATCCGATTCCACATCAAAATCGTCCGGCAGCGAGTCAAGGATTTCGGTGGTTTCACTGTTGGGCGGGCGATGGTTGGTCAGGGTTTCAGCCCCGTTGGATTCTGCGGCTTTGTCTGCCTGTTGGGCGGCCTGCTCCCGATAACGGTCAAAATTCACAGGTACTCCATCCACTTGAATAACAAAGCTCACAGGGCCGACTTGCAGAATGTCGCCGGCCTTGGCGCGCGTTTCCTCGATGCGCTGGCCGTTCAGAAATGTGCCGTTACGGCTGGCTAGATCGCGGATACTCACATGGTCGGCATTCAAACTGATTTCGCAATGCTTGCGGGAAACCATACTCAGCGGCAGGCAAAAATCGCAATCCTGACGACGCCCGATAGAGGTAACTGTACTGGGGAGAGTGAACGCCTTTGTCGAGCCGTCCTTCTTCAGCAGAACCAAACTGACATTCATCCGCAGTTCCTTTCAGAAAAAAGTTCCAAAACTAAAGTCATTATAGTATAAACCGTTTTGCAATTACAAGTAAAAATACAGTGTTTTTTTATCCATACTAATAGTTTTAGGAAAATAAATTGAAGATAAAAGGGATAATTTTTGATTTGGATGGAACGTTGGTCGATACGCTGGACGATTTGACCGTTGCGATGAATCATGCGCTCAATACGCTTGGTTTTGCGCCGCATTCGCGGGATTTGTGCCGCCAAATGATTGGAAACGGCCTGAAAATGTTCGCTCAGCGGGCGATGGGGACGGATGACCCGCAGAAAATAGAAAAGCTTCTGGATGTAATGACGGTCTTTTATCGTGAACATTGTCTCGATAAAACTACGCCATATATGAACTTAAAAGAGGTTGTTTTGCGTCTTTTTGGTATGGGTGTTCGGCTGGCCGTTCTGACCAATAAGAACCAAGCCCCCGCCGAGATAATTACTAACCATTTCTTTGGAGCCGGCACATTTGACCCCATCGTCGGCTATCGCGAAGGGCTAAGGGTAAAGCCCGACCCGCAGTCGACGTATGATATTATCGCCGGCTGGGAGCTGCAAAAAGACCAGGTGCTGCTGGTTGGCGACAGCGAGGTCGACATCCAGACGGCTGCCGCCGCCGGCATCAGGGCGATAGGGGTGTCTTGGGGCTTTCGCGGCCGAGAGGCACTGATTGCGGCTGGTTCAACCCTTGTTATCGATAAACCCGACCAGCTATTGCTTAAGCTTTCCGACGAACGGTTTACATAAGTTATTTGATCTGTAACGCAATTTCCGGGGCGAGCCGAAAGCCGACTTCCATCACGCAGACAAATTCCGAACTGAGCGTGTTGTCAATCTGGTGTTCCTGCAGGAATTCGCGTGCTAAGTCCGCGGCGGAGTCATAATTACCGGATGCCAGCCGTCGCCGCATCCATTTTAGAACCGTATCTTCCGTAATCATTGTTCAATCCTATATATACGGTGATTGCTGGATAAGTCCTAAGTCGGCTAATGTTTTCAAAAGTTTGCTTTTATCAATTGGTTTTACAATATAGCCGTCACATAAACCTTGAAAGGCATTTTTTACATTCTTTATATCATTTAGTGCAGTTGTCATAATAATCTTGGCTCCCTCAGTGGACAGGACGCCGACTTCTTCCTCAAGCTGTCGGATTTTCTTAAGGGCTTGCTGGCCATCCATTTCGGGCATCATAATATCCAGACAGATCAGATTATAATTATGGTTGTTTTCGATAGCGGCCTGAACTGCCTGTACCGCTTCCCTGCCATTGACAGCTATATGGACTTGTCCGTACGGATTAAGAAGATTTTGAAGCAATAAACGACTTGTGAAATCATCTTCTACGATCAACGTTTTCATTTTTTTACCCTAATATCTTAGATTGATTTTGTACGGCTTTATAATTATTTCGGATATCTAAGGAACTGGCTTCTGTTAAAAATCAAAAAACGGGTGCAAAAGACATTCCGTATCTTTTGCACCCGTACAACAAAAAGGGTCTATTGTCCTGCATCAGCCGTTGAAATCATGGAAATCATTCTCCAGCGGCAATGCGCTTGTGGTCTTGGCCGCGGCTTTGGACTTTCCGGCGGTCTTCTTGTGGGCGCCCTTGCCGTCGGCAATGGCATGGAACGTATGGTCACTTAAGCCCAGCTTGGCGGATTTTGTAGTTCGCTTGGGTGCAGTGTTCTGATGTTGACGCATCCTCGCCGCAGCGCCTTCCAC
>JBFZBE010000086.1:0-3485 GCA_041308685.1 Phycisphaerae bacterium | reverse complement strand
GCCGGACAGATTGACCACGCCCTGAGCGGGACTGAGACATTTGATGTTGAGTTTGTCGATCCAGGTTTTGGCCGCGGCGCGTTGGCGATGCGGATAGACCAGTCCCGGCCCCCCCAGCCCCGTAAGACGGGTCAGCGTAACGTTGTCGGCAATGCTCATCGACAGCGCAAGCCCCTCGCCTTTGCGGTCTTCGCTCAACAGCCCGGCCCCCTGCGCCCACCGCTGTGCGGGAGCGGCCTGCCCCGAATAGACACCGATGCGCACCTGACCGCTGCGCACCGGATCAAGACCGAATACGGCGCGCAGCAGTTCGGTGCGTCCCGCCCCAACCAGTCCGGCGATGCCCAGCACCTCGCCTTGCCTCAGTTCCAGGCAAGCGGACTGCGGTTTTTTCATCCCCGACAGTTCCTGGATGGACAGGATCGCCGCACCCGGGGTTCGGGGCGAACGCACATACAATTCATCAAGCTGCCGGCCGACCATCAGCGAGGCCAACTGCTGCGCCGTTGCGTTGCCCACGCTGCCGCTGCCGACGGATTGCCCATCGCGCAGGACGGTGTAGGTATCGGCGATCTCCTTGATCTCTTCGAGAAAATGCGAGATATAGACGATCGCGATTCCGGTCTGTTTGAGCTGGCCGATCAGGCGAAAGAGCCGTTTGACATCCTCGCCGCTCAGTGCGCTGGTCGGCTCGTCAAAGACCAGCACCCCGCAGCCCATGGCGATCGCACGGGCGATTTCCACCAACTGCCCGGCGCCGACCGACAAATCGGCCACGCGCGTCGCGGGCGTGATCTCCGGATGGTCAAAACACCGCAGTGCCGCGGCCGCCTTTTGCCGCATGTGCCCGCGACGCACCAGACCGAACCGCGACGGCTCCAGCCCCAGCAGGATATTTTCTTCCACCGTCAGATGCCGGGCCAGCGACAACTCCTGATAGATCATTCCCACGCCGCGGCGGCGGCCGTCCATCGGATTACGCGGGGCATACGCAAGGCCATCCAGCGTCATGTGGCCGCTGTCCGGCTCCAGCGCGCCCGACAGCACCTTCATCAGCGTGCTTTTGCCGGCGCCGTTCTCGCCGATCAGGGCATGCACCGAACCGCCGTGGACGGTCAAGCTGACATTGCTCAGAGCGGCTGTGGCGCCGAACCGTTTGCTGACGTTCTGCATCACAAGGCGCGGGATCGTATGCGAGATCGGCTGGGTCATTTGAGCCATTTGTCCAAATCGGGTTTGATCAGCGATTGGATCGCCGGCTCATTGATGTTGTCCGGCGTGATCAGTGTTGCGCCTGTATCTATACGCGGCTCGACGGGTTGTCCTTTCAGATGCGAAACGATCGTCTTTACGCCCAGATAGCCCATATTCACGGGGTTCTGTACGACAAATCCGTGGATATGCCCCTTGTGCAGGGCGTCGATCATCTTGCTGGACGAATCGAAACCGACCATTTTGAACTTGCCCAGCAAATCAAGAGCGCCCATCGCCTGCAACGCGCCCATCGTGGTGGACTCATTGGAGCAGAACAGGCCGTCAACCGACACGCCGCCGTCGGCGGTGCGAAACCGTGAGAGCATATTTTCCGCCGCCCGCATCGCCGTTTCCATCGTTGCGCCGGCAAACTGGTTGTCGCTGACGACCTGGATATCCTTGAATTCAGCGATTGCCGACAAAAACCCCTTTTCGCGCTGCATCGTGCTGTCGGAGCCCTCGGCATACCGCAACAGAATGACCTTGCCCTTGCCGCCGAGGAGTTGTCCCATGTACTGGCCGGCCATACGGCCGCCGACTTCGTTGTCGGTGGCCACATAGCTGATGTAATCATTGCTTTTCAGACCAGAATCGAAAATCACCACCGGAATCCCCGCCTGCTTGGCCTGGGCGACAGGCATCCGCAGTCCGGTGTCATCCAGCGGGGCAAGGACGATCCCGTCAACGCCTTTATTGATGACATTTTCGATCACTGTGATCTGCGATTCGCGGTCGTCCTCCCGCATGGGGCCTTGCCAGAGGATGTCCGCATCCAGTTCGCGGGCGGCCTGAATCGCCCCGGCGTGAACGCTTTTCCAGAATTCATGTGTCGTACCTTTGGGGATAACCGCGATGGTCAGACGGTCGGGGGCATCGTCCTGTTTTTTACGGCCGCATCCTGCCACACCGATCAGCGCCGCCATTGCCAGCAATACAATCTGTTTGAAACGCATCCGCAGTACTCCTGTTAACCGGTTCATCCGCCTTGTGTTATATTCCGCCCTGCGCGTTTGGCCAAGGCGATTTTCCAATGCCTGACAAGCGTTTTTATCATATAGAGGCCGTTCTGCAAGTCAACACAAAAACAGCTTTAAGGCCGAATACGGTTCTTGTCGGCTAATGGATAGATGGACGTTTTTGGGGGAGCTAAAAAGTCCCGAAGGGACACAATAAACCGCGTAGGGGCAGACCTGTGTGTCTGCCCTGTGTCGGGGTTGTTCCACGACGTTACACACGCCGCCCCCACGGGCGAACACACAGGTTCGCCCCTACCTGTATCGCCCCCTCCGGGACATTCACAGCCGTTGCCGGAAAAGCCCCGAATACGCACTCGTCCCATCCTGTCCCTTCTGTCTGCTGAAAATGCCTGCTTGCAATTTACCTGAATTTTCGGATATAATATGGCAAGTCGTTGACGGCCATTTGAACGGCCGGTTACAGGATGCAGAAAACACCAAACAACGGGCGTTGGCCTAAATTGGCTGTATGTCTCTTATTTATAAGTGTTTAAAAAAAAGACGGATTAAAACCCGCAAACGAACCCACGGTTATTAGCCCTTAAAAGCGTATGACAGGAAAAGACAGAATTGACGCCGTTGTGCATGGAAAGCCCGTCGATCGCGCGCCCATCACCCCGATCGTTATGGCCTGGGCGGCACATTATATCGGCGCGACATACAGAGCGTATTACCTTGACCACAGCGTCCTTGCAGAAGCGCAGATAAAAACCGCACAGGCATTCGGATGCGACCAGGTCAGCGTCATCAGCGACCCCTGGCGCGAGGCCAGCGCCTATGGGATGCAGTTTGATTACCCCGACGAATCGGTCGGCATCCCGAAAGACGAATTCATCAAAACCCCGGACGACCTGGCGAAAATTCGTCTGCTGGATATCGGCGCATCGGCCCGCATGAAAGACCGCATCGACGCGGTAAAATGGATGAAAAAAAGCGTCGGCGATACGCTCAGCATCTCCGGGTGGGTCGAAGGTCCGATAGCCGAGTACTCCGATCTGCGGGGCGTGCAGAACGCTCTGCTCGATCTGATTGAAACGCCGCAGATGTTCACCTCCGTTGCGGATATTTTAGTGCAAAACGCCGAACAGTTTGCCCTTGCGCAGATCGCCGCCGGCGCCGACACCATCGGGGTTGGCGATGCGGCCGCCAGCTTGATCGGTCCGGCGCTCTATGAGCAATTTGTGTTCCCTCTGCACAAGATCGGAAGAGCGTCGT
>JBFZBE010000085.1:0-3221 GCA_041308685.1 Phycisphaerae bacterium | reverse complement strand
ACGAAACCAATCCAGCATCGCTTCATCCAGCGGCTTGGAAAAACGCGCATTGACCACCGTAACATCAATTCCCTCATCGGCCAGTATTCCAGCCGCCTGCATCGCCTGACCGACGACCGTACCAATGCCAACCAATACAACATCCGCCTCGCCATGCCGCAGCACGGCGGACTTGCCGATCGCGTACGGTACACTGTCGGCATACGGCGCCGACGGTGTTTTTTCTTTGGGATAACGGATCGCAAACGGCGCCCCGCACGAAGCGGCCAGCGTCAGCGCCTCGCGCATCTCCCACGCATCCGCCGGCGCAGCGATCACCAAATTCGGCAGCAGCCGCAAATATCCGATATCCCACAGTCCGTGATGCGTCGGCCCGTCGTTGCCGACGACTCCCGCACGATCAATACAGAACGTTACCGGCAGATTCTGCAGCGAAACCTCCTGAAAGATCTGGTCAAAACTGCGCTGCAGAAACGTCGAATATATGCACACAAACGGTTTAAGCCCCTGTTTGGCCAGTCCTGCGGCGATATCGACGGCGACGCTTTCGGCGATACCCACGTCGTAATAACGTTTTTTGAATCGCTCGCGGAACTTGACCAGCCCCGTCCCGTCGGGCATCGCGGCGGTGATGGCGATGATTTTGCCGTCGCGTTCGGCCAGTTCAACCAAGCTGTCGCCGAATGCCTCGGTAAACGTATGCTCACCGGGCGACATTTTTTCCTCGCAGCCGTTGATCTCAAACGGCCCGGTGCTGTGGTACTTGCGCGGGTTGTCGTCGGCGGGACTGAACCCTTTGCCTTTTTTGGTATAGACATGCAGCAGGGCAGGGCCGTTCAGGTGTGAAAGTCCCTTGAACAGTTCGATCATCGAGGCGGTATCATGTCCATCAATAGGCCCAAAATACGGAATGTTCATACTTTCAAACAGACGGCTCGGCGAGATCGCCATCCGCAGCGCCCGTTTGACGTTGTCCAGCGTTTCTTCCATCCGTCGGCCGATCAGCGGCAAATGCTCCAGCATCCGGTTGGTGGTGTCGCGCAGGTCTTCGTAGGTATGGCTGAGCCGCACGCGCGACAGGAATTTGGCCATCGCGCCCTGCGTAACGTCGATCGCCATCGAATTATCATTCATCACGATCAGCAATTGCCGTTTGACCAGCCCCATATTGTTCAGCGCCTCAAACGACAACCCGTTGACGATGCTGGCGTCGCCTACCAAAGCGACGATTTTTTCATCGGTGCCGTTGTGCTCGGCGCCCAGGGCCATGCCCAGCGCCGTGGAAATGGCGGTTCCGGCATGTCCGACGCTGAAGACGTCGCAATCGCTTTCGGACGGGCTGGGAAAGCCGCTCATTCCGTTTTCCTGCCGCAGCCGACCAAAGCAATCACGCCGTCCGGTCAGGATTTTGTGTGCGTAACACTGATGCCCCACATCCCACAGCAGCCGGTCTTTGCGAAAATCAAACGCCCGATGCATCGCGATGGTCAGCTCGACCATCCCCAGATTGCTGGCCAGATGCCCGCCCGTTTGACTGACTGTATGCGTGATCAACTGCCGTATCTCCTCGGCAAGCTGGACAAGCTGCTCCGGCGTTAAGGCCTGTAAATCGTCGTATCCGTTTATGGTATCCAATAATTTTGTCATATTAAGGAACTGTAAACAATTAAGTTGATTTTTTCCACCACAAACACGCGAACTAAGCATTGTAGATTGTAAATTGGATAGTGTAAATTAAACAGAAAAGTAGAAACGCTGATTTCACTGATTTTTCTTCATTCTGCATTCTTAATTCTTCATTCGTTCGTGTTGTTATTTCTTTCTATTCTGCATCTCCAATGCCAACTGCCGCAGCAGGTCGGCGCGTGTTCCAAATCGCTCGATGGCCGTAACGGCGTCTTGCGTCATCCGCGCCAAAAGCAGCCGCGATTCATCCATTCCCACCAGCGACGGATAGGTCAATTTACCCTGCTGTGTGTCTTTGCCGGCGGTCTTGCCGAGCTGCTGACTGTTGGAGCTGACGTCCAGCAAGTCATCGGCGATCTGAAAGCCCAGCCCGATTTTCAGGCCGTATTCCAAAAGAGCGGCAATATCCGCATCGCCGGCTTGTCCGGCAATCGCTCCCAATCCGGCGGCGGCGGCGAACATCTTGGCTGTTTTGTGAATATGAATGTAGCGCAGCCGTTCCATCGTGCCGGCGGTCTGTTCGCTTTCCAGGTCAGCCATCTGTCCGGCGATCATCCCCGAAGGCCCCGCCGCCTCGGCCAGTGTGCGGATCATCCGCACGGCAACCTCGGCGTCGGCGACGTCTTTGGCGAGCATCTCAAATGCCAGGGTCAGCAGGCCGTCTCCGGCCAGAATCGCGGTCGGCTCGTCAAATTGCTTATGACAGCTCGGACGGCCGCGCCGCAGGTCGTCGTCATCCATCGCAGGCAGGTCATCGTGGATCAGCGAGTAGGTATGCACCATCTCGATGACCGCCGCGGCCGTTTCCGCCGCGGCCGTGATCCGGCCGGCGGTCAATTCGCAGCACCAGAACACCAGCGCCGAGCGCACCCGCTTGCCGCCGCTTTGGAGCATATACTGCATCGCCGCCTTCAGCCGCGGCGGAACCTCGGTTTGCGCATCCAAAAGCCGCTCTAATACCCGCCCCGTCAGGTCGGCTTTTTCGGCCAATGCCGCCGCAAAGGTCGGCCGTGTATTGATTTTTTCCATTACTTCAGCTTGCATAACAAATTAAGATTCCACTGAAAATCCCGCAAAAACACACTATTATAGCGAACTTTTCCAAAAGAAACAGAAAAAAACGGCTCATAAAGAAGACAGAACTCGGAACACAGAAAACGGAAGGCAGCGCGGGCTGTACCCGCGGCTGCATTAAGGTTGAACGCTTGGAAACAGACGCAAGCAGCGCTAAAGTCGTCTGTTGAGGGGGGAGCCAGGGCAACAATTTTGAATTGTGGAACGCCGTAACAAAAGCCGAGCCGCGCGAGCGGCCGGATGGCGATACGCACAGGGTTACGTTTCATCGGGCAGCTTGCGCTGCCGCGCTTTTGTGCCTTGGTCTCAGAGAAGAAAAATTCTTTCGAATTTCATAGAGTGAATCACTGACCCAGACCAAAAGCTTACTAATGATCAGGCCGGCATGGGGGACCTTTTCCAAAGTCCCCCTACAGCTTTTTCTTATTCACTTGTCAATGACCGATCCGATGCCCACGAGG
>JBFZBE010000084.1:0-6300 GCA_041308685.1 Phycisphaerae bacterium | reverse complement strand
TGGGATATTAAGTCCGAGTTCAACCAGCGTAAGGAAACGAGATGTCGAAAACAACTCTCTCATCGTATCTTAGAGAGCATTCCGACGGCGGCCAGAAGAAAAAAGATTCTGGCCCCTACCTGACTATTTCCCGACAACACGGCTGTGACGGTCTCGAATTGGGGCAAGTGTTGGCCGAAAAACTCAACCAACGCGATGAAATGCAGAGGTGGAAGGTCTATTTTAAGGAGTTCATCCAGCAGCTTTCCGCGGATACGGGCGTGCCGGAAGAGTTGCTGGAGCGGGAGCGTGTGTCTAAACCCGGGATGTTCAAAGACTTCTTACGCGGCCTGAACAAAAACCCCATCCCGGACCGTGTCGAAATCCGCAAGCAGACCGGCCTGATGATGCGTATCGTCGCCATCAACGGGTACGGTATTATTATCGGCCAAGGCGGTGCGGGGGCGGTGGGGGATTTGGCCAACGGGTTGACATTGCGCATCGAGGCGCCGCGGGAATGGCGTATTGCTCGTGTCTGCCGACTGGAGTCGCTGGATCGCAACGCGGCGGCGGCCAAAATTGACCAATACGAGCAGGAGCAGTTGCGGCTGCGCACCTA
The DNA here is from genome assembly GCA_041308685.1 of Phycisphaerae bacterium. Lineage (GTDB taxonomy): Bacteria > Planctomycetota > Phycisphaerae > Sedimentisphaerales > Anaerohalosphaeraceae > T3Sed10-213. The sequence goes on along the minus strand of JBFZBE010000084.1, from coordinate 5,702 downwards.
TTACACCCAACAGTACAAACGCAAGCCCGAATTTCATTGGGTGTTCGACAATTCTATTTTTACCAAAGAATTGATAGCCGATTTGGTGATCAAGGCGATGGAAGAAAAGAATATGATTGAAAAAACAGCACAAAAGTAAAAAAAATCGGCGGATAATGCTTGTATTCGAACAATAAGTATGTAAAATCCCCTACACTTGTGCTGTAACCTTTGACTTATGTACCAACTGTAACAATAAAAATGTTTTCCTAACAAATTAACTTTTTGCGTGGAACGACTGGCAGGTACGAAACGATGGAACTGATTAAACAGATCAAGGACGCGGAAAATCAGGCCAAAGAGATTGTTGAAAAGGTGCGTAAAGACGCCGCCGCCAAGGCGGAACAGGAGCGTTTAGCGTATGATCAGCAGTTGCGAGCCGCTCATAAAGAGCGGCAGCAGGTCATCGGCAATGCCATTTCTCAGGCGGAAAAAGACACCGATGCTCAGGTTGCCGATTTGATTGAACAAGGGCGAAAGCAAATTGAGGCCGTCCGTGCGGCCTGTCAGGGGCGGGTCGATGCCTGTGCGGCCAAGATCGTCGCCAAACTGGAGCAGGTTGGCTAAGGGTTGACTGGATTTTAAGGACGAATTAGATACAAGGGATTTGTCAATGGCCATTGCCCCGATGAAAAAAGTGATGATCGTAACGCACCGCAGCCAAGCCGAGGCGCTGCTGGAGGCGCTGCAGGAGGCCGGTACCGTTCAGGTATTGGATGCCGAGCGGGCGATGGTGACCAAGGAATGGCCGGAACTGCAGAGCGATTTCAAACGGCCGCGCGATTTGGAGGACAAAGTCGAACGCCTGCATCGGGCGATTGCGTTTTTGAAGCCATTCGCCGCCAAACCCTCCGGCGGCGTATTTGCCCCGCTGGCTGAGGTAGCCGGCCGACAATTCCAAACGACCGTACAGGCCGTTGAGACCATGGCGATGCTGGAGGATGTTGAAAAATGTCAGAAAAATCTGGAAAAAGCCCATCAGGATATTGATGGGCTGACCGCCGAGATCGAAAAGCTCAAGCCGTGGAAAGCACTGACGGTTCCGGTCGAGCAGTTGGGCGGAATGAGCAGTTCGGTGTGTTTTGCCGGAATGATTCCGCAGCAGAATGTTGATCCGGTGTGTGCCAAACTGGACGAACTGGAGGCGGTAGTCGAACGGATCGGTACGGCACAGCGGGCGACTGCCTGTGTGGTGGTCTGTCTGCGTGAAAACGCCGCCGAGGTGCAAAAAGTCCTTCGGCAGTCGGATTTTGACGCGGTCGGCCTGGAGCAGTATCGCGGTACGATAACGGCGATCATGGCCGGACTGGATCATCGCCTGGCCGAACGCAACGCCGACCATGAGCGCGAAAAAAAGGCCGCCGCTGAGCTTGCCGGGCAGATGCTGTCTTTGCAGATGCTGCATGATCATCTGCGCAGTTTGGTGATGCGCGTGCATACGCGGGACGCCGCTCCGGCCAGCGAGCACACACTGTTTCTGGAAGGGTGGGTCAAGGCCAAAGACTATCCCAAGCTGGAAAAAATTATCGCCGGCATTGACGCCAGTTCTATCGCTGTGGTCGAGCCGGGCGAGAATGAAGAGCCGCCGATTGAGATCGACAACGCCCCTGTGGTGCGTCCGTTTGAGACGATTACGCGGCTGTACGGCACGCCGGGCATAAGCGATGTGGATCCGACGGTGTTTTTGGCGCCGTTTTTTGCGTTGTTCTTTGGGCTGTGTTTAACAGATGCCGGCTATGGCTTAGTTGTGGCGGGACTGCTGGCGTGGGTGATTCGCAAATTTCAGGGCGATAAAAAAGCCCTGTGGATGCTCTTGGTCTGTTCGCTGATGGCGGTGCTGGCCGGTGCGATTACCGGCAGTTGGTTCGGCGATACGATCCAGACGCTGCTGCCCCAGGACGAAGGCAGTATCGGCGCGACGCTGGAGGGATGGCGTCAAAAACTGATGCTGTTTGATCCGATGCAGCAGCCGCTGATTTTCATCGGCATCTCGCTGGCCTTGGGCTACATCCAGATTTTGTTTGGGCTGGGGATCGCGTTTGTCAACTTGCTCAAGCAGAAAAATTATGCCGCGGCGGTGTTTGAAAAATTGACATGGCTGATTCTGCTCAACTGTATTCTGCTGTATGCGCTGGCCAAAATGAATGTGCTGCCGGCAGGACTGGCCAAACCCGTCGGAATACTGGCTCTTGTCCAGTTTGCGCTGATTTTCTGGTTTACCGAGCGCAACAGCGGGCTGGCCGGGCGCATCGGCGGCGGGGTGTTTGCGGTCTTCAGCACAGTCTTCTATATGGGCGATATGCTCAGCTATGTACGGCTGATGGCGCTGGGCATGGTCTCAGCGGGGTTGGGGATGGCGATCAATATCCTGGCCAAGCTGCTGATGGATATTCCTTATATCGGATTTGTTCTGGGGATGCTGATGTTTGTGGTCGGGCATATTGTCAACATTCTGCTGTCGCTGCTGAGTTCATTTGTGCATAGCTTGCGTCTTCAGTTTGTGGAGTTTTTCCCGAAGTTCTTTACCGGCGGCGGTCGGGAGTTTACGCCGCTGCGGAATGCATATCAACATGTGATGATCGTACAAAACGAAAACAAGGAATAGTCATTTTTTTTGCAGGAAAGGTTACGACAATGGATTATGGAATGGCACTGGCTTTTGGCGGCGCGGCGTTTGCGACATTTTTGTCGGGCATTGGCTCCTCGGTCGGCCTGGGCATCGCCGGGCGCAGCGCTGCGGGCATTCTCAGCGAAAAACCCGAACAGTACGGCCTGATGACGCTGCTGGTAGTGCTGCCCAGTACGCAGGGCATCTATGGACTGGTTATTTCTCTGTTTGTTATGATCAAGATCAATCTGTTCGGCGGCGATCTGGCGGATTTGACGCTGATTCAGGGCCTGCAGATTTTTGCCGCGTCGCTGCCGGTAGGCATTGCGGGCTTGTTCAGCGGCATTCATCAGGGCAAGATTTGCGCCGGCGGCATCCAGATGGCGGCCAAGCGTCCCGAAATGGGCGTCAAGGCGGGCGTGGTGTACGCGGCGATGGTCGAATTTTACGCGATTCTGGGCTTTTTGGTGTCGTTCCTGCTGATTTTCATCGGTATCAAGATCGGTTAAGCGGCAAAAAACTCAAAACCCCGGATTTAGAGCGGACAGGATCGTTATGAACGCCGAACAGGTAGTCAACAAGATTCTTTCGGAAGCGCAGCAGCAAGCCGCAGCGATTGCTCAGGACGCACAGCAGAAAAATGATGCGGCTAAGCGTCAGTTTGAGCAGGAGCTTTCGGCCTGCCGTGCCGAGACCGACCGGCTGGCCAAAGAGGCCGCCGAGGACAAGCGGTCGCGCATGCTGGCTGCGGCGCGGATGGACAATGGCCGTGCGCTGCTGGCGGCCAAAGTGGAACTGCTTAACGAGGTCTTCAAGCGGGCCGAGCAGCGCGTTGTGCAGATGCCCGATGAGGCCTATCAGGCCTTGATGAGCAAGCTGATGGCCGCGGCGGTGCAGACCGGCGATGAGGAAGTCATCGTTGGCAAAGACGAACGCCGTATCAACGACGAGTTGATCAAGCAGGTCAATCGTCAGTTGGGAGCCGGCTTTAAGGGCAATCTGCGGCTGGGCGACAAACGCGCCGCGATTAACGGCGGATTTATTTTGTCGCGCGGCAAAGTGCAGATGAATGCCAGCGTCGAAGTGCTGATCGGGCGGCTGCGTGAAGCATTGGAAACGGAACTGGCGGCCGAATTGTTCGCCGGAAACTGACTTTAGCGACAGGATGCAGCAGTGGATTTGCTTGAAGAGGATTTGACAGGCATTGACTTTTTCCGATACCCGCCCATTGGTGAGGAAAACTGGGACTACATTTATGCTACGGCGCAGGTGCGGGCGATGGAACCGCTGATGCTGCCGCGCGGGGTGTTTGTGGATATGGCCAACGCGGAGTCATTTGCGGCCGCCGTCGAACAGCTTTCCGGTTCGGAATATGCTATTGATGCCAACGCTGACGCGGCGGCCGTCGAGGCGATGCTGCTGGAGCGTCGGTCGGCGGTGCGGCAGCTGTTTGCTAAATTGATGTCCAACCGCAATATTGTGATGATGCTGCGGGCGCGGGAGGATTTTGCGAATATGCGGCTGGCGGTGCGGCGTGTGGTTACAGAAAAACCGCTGGGACTGGATTACAGCGACGAAGGCAGCGTACCGGCGCAGGAGTTTGAAGAGATTTTCGAGCAGGAAGATTATACGCGGTTTCCCGATTATCTGCAGGACGCGGTCGAAGCGGCGATCCTGGCGTATTATGAAAACAAAGATGTGCGTGCGATCGATCATGCGATTGACCGCGTGGAGGCGGCTTTCCGGGTGCGTCGGGCGCGGGAGTTGAATAGTGTGTTTGCGCTGTCGCTGGCGCGGGTGCGGATCGACCTGCACAATATCAAGACGATGCTGCGGCTGAAAATGGCCGAGCGGGACGATCGCCAGTTCTTTTTGCCGGATGGGTTTGTGGACAAAGATAAGTTCGTGCAGGGTCTGGATACGCCCTTTGAGGCGATGACGGCGATGTTTTATGCCACGCCGTATGCCGAGCTGCTGGACGAATCGATTGCCTATCTGCGAGCCGAACAGTCATTTTTGCGGCTGGAGCAGAAGTGTGAGGATTATTTGATGGGCTTCTTGAAGACCACGCGCGAGCTGGCCGCCGGCCCGCAGCCGGTCGTGGCGTATTCACTGATGAAAGAAACTGAAATCCGCACGGTGCGGATGATGCTGATCGGCAAAAAGAACGGCCTGAGCAGCAAACTGATGCTCGACCGGTTGGGACACTGGATGTAAGATGAATTAAGAATGCAGAATGTAGAATTAAGAATTTTCTTCATTCTCAATTCTTCATTCTCAATTTTGGGAACCTAATATATGGAAGGCAAAGTGGCAGTATTGGGCAGCGGCGATTTTGTGATGCCGTTTGCGGCGATGGGGCTGGATACGTTTGCGACCGAGCCGATCGCCGAACAGGTTGTCGAGATCGCCCGCACGATCCTCAATCGGCACTACGCGATGGTCGTGGTGGCCGAAAATGTCGCCCGCGCCGCCCAGCCGGTCTTTGAAGAGGTGCAAAAAAACGCCACGCCCTGTGTGGTGGTGGTTCCGTTTACGGCCGAGCCGTCAGGCGTGGCGACCGAGTCGCTGGGCAAAATGCTCAAGATGGCGACCGGCATCAACATATTGGCAAGCTGAATTGGGATTTCGTGCTTCGTTTCAGGAACGTTTTAAGATAAAGGTTTAACGATGGCGGAAGCAAAAAAAGGCAGAATTATCAAAGTGGCCGGACCGGTGGTCATCGCCGAAGGAATGGTCGGCGCCCGTATGTATGACGTGGTGCGCGTCGGCAAGGACAACCTCATCGGCGAGATCGTGGAACTCAACGGCGATCGCGCCAGTATCCAGGTCTATGAAGACACCGTCGGCATCGGGCCGGGCGAGGAAGTGGTCAACACCGGCGCCCCGCTGAGCGTGGAACTGGGGCCGGGACTGATCTCAAGCATTTACGACGGCATCCAGCGTCCGCTGGAAGCGCTGGTTCAGCAGCAGGGCAGCTTCATCCAGCGCGGCAGCGCGATTCCGGGTCTGAAGCGTGACGTCAAGTGGGCGTTTACCCCGCTGATGGACAACG
>JBFZBE010000083.1:0-3091 GCA_041308685.1 Phycisphaerae bacterium | reverse complement strand
CGTTATAGTGTCGGTCGTTGGGCTGGTGGTCTATTCCAAGACCAAAAGCGGGCATCGCAAGATCAGCGCATTGATACTGAAAATCCCGATTTTCGGCAAGATCGTGCTAATGGCGTTTGTGGCTACGTTCTGCAAGACGCTGGGCACGCTGATCAGCTCGGGCGTATCGGTCATCGATGCGTTTACGATTTTATCCACGATGAGCGGCAACGACATTCTGACCCAGGGCGTTCAGGAAACACGCGAGCGGCTCGTCAAAGGGATGCCCATTGCCAAAAGCATGGAAGCAGCCGGCCTGTTTCCGGGTGTGGCGGTCAAGATGGTCTATATCGGCGAGGAAAGCGGCTCGCTGGCGGCGGTGCTGGACAAGACCAGCGAATACTACGCCCGCAAGGTCGAGCTGCTGATCGGCTCGCTGCTGGGACTGCTGGAGCCGATTTTGATCGTCTCGGTCGGGGCCATCGTGCTGGTGGTGCTGCTGGCGATGTATATGCCGATCTTTTCGATGTCGGCGTAGGGACAGAAGTCAGAAGACAGAAGACAGAATTGAGCGGATGATGGGCTAAAGCCCATCCTACTAAAAACTAACGACTAACAACTAAAAACTACTTAAGTCGGTCGTCCGGCTGGTCGAAATCAGCTTAGGCAATCGAAGAAAACTAAACTTTTTTGTTTTAGGAGAAAGCAGTATGAAAAACAAGGCATTTACATTGATCGAACTGATGGTCGTGATCCTGATCGTCGGTATTCTGGCCGCCGCGTCGGTGCCGCTGATGCGCGGACGCATCGATTCGGCCAAGTGGTCGGAAGCCAACGCCACCGCCGGTACGATTCGCTCGGCCGCCCGCGTGCTGTTCGTCGAAAGAGGCGCCGGCGCTGTTCCGACCGGTGCGTTGGATGCGGGAAAAATGACGACACTGGGGTTTCAGGCCGGCGATCTGACCGGTACCTATTTTACCTTCAGTGATTACAGCGTCGGTGCGGTGGACGCCAATGGTAATGTTTCGATAACTGTTACCGGCAGCTTGGCCAATGCCCCGACCGGCAGCAAGACGCTCAGTCAGGACGGCAAGACCTGGCAATAATGCCAATTGGTGTTTTTTTCTCACAAAACAGATAACGCGGAGGAAGGGCTTGGTGTCTTTCCTCCGCGTTTTGTTTGCGTATCAGAATGGATCGGGCTATGACAACACACACGCGACAGCGCCGCCGTGCGGCGTTTACGATGATCGAACTGACGGTCGCCTCGGTGATCGTCGGGATGCTGGCGGTCGGGTCACTGGCTTATCAGTACCATGCCAGCCGGGATGTGCGCCGCGCCGAAGCGCAGGCCGTCGCGTCACGTCTGGCCAAAACGGTGCTGGACCAGTGGCGCGGGCTGGGCGGCGTATCGGATTTCAACCCCCTGACGGTGTTCGGCCCTGATCTGACCATTACCGCCTCAAACCATGGCCCTGCGCCGGCGTCTGAGGGCGGTACAACCTTTACACTGCTGGGGAATTACCGGGTGCGCATCAACGATGATTTTTATTTTGTAACATGTTCGTGGCTTGCTGAAACGGTCTCTGCGCCGCGGCTTCTGAACATCGCGGTCGGATGGCGTGCCGATTATGCCGATGCGGAGTTAGGCAGTAACACCAAAGAAGTGCGCTATTCGGTATTTTGCGGAAACTGACCGATGAGAACACAACCCATCAAAAAAACCATACGGCGCGGCCTGACGCTGATCGAACTGATTACGGTCATTGCCCTAAGCGGTGTTATTGCGTTGGTGGTTGCTACGCTGCTGGTGTCGGGACACAAACACTGGAACGCGCTGTATAGCCGAGTCAATCGGCAGGAAACCACCGATGCCTTTGCAGTGCATCGGCTGTTTGACGCGGTATGCCGTAAATCCAGCTATCGCAAGGCGACGCTGGGCAGCGACGGAGCATCGCTGGAATTGTATTACTGGAATGACAACTCCACCTCCGATGTACCGGAAAACTATGCGCGATTTTATGTGGCCGGTACGGAGCTGCGGGTTGAACATGGCGTCAATAAAACCGGCACCTGGACGCCGGACGCCGCCAAAGCAACCCAAACAACCATGGCTGCCTCCGGCGTCAGTCAGGCCAAGTTCGCCGTACAGGGCGCCTCGGTACAGATGATCCTCAGGTTTACCGATGCCAAGCTGGCCCCCTCTATTTGCTCGGCGGTACGGTACAATTATTAAGTAAAAAGTAAAAATGAAGGAATCGGCCGATGGCCGATGCCGATCTTTTTTGTCTTTTCGTAACAGTACAGGACGGATTTTATATGGGCTATTTGCTGCATTATAAACGGTCGGGTTCGGCGCTGCTGCTGGCCGTGATTGCGATGGTGCTGCTGATGCTGGCGGCTGCGGCTGCGATGCGGCTGGGCGGCTCCAGCCGGGTGCGGGCGATCCGCACACAGGCGGAGATTTCGGCGCGGTACGCCGCCGACGCAGGCGCCTCACGTACACTCTATGCGATGAATCAATCGCTGAAAACCAAAACCTGGTCGCCCGGTTCCCTTCCGTCCTATACCAATGCGCCGCTGGCCGGCTGCGGCACTGACTATGCGTCAGACTATTCGGCGGCGGTATCCGGCACACTCAAGACCGGTTATCAGATCACATCCACCGGCCGCTGCAAAAACGCCTCCCGTGCCGTACGGCTGACGCTGGCGCTGACCAATCCGTTTGCGATGAATTTTGCGATCCTGACCCAGAACAGCATCACGCTGGACGGCAAATCGGCGGTGTCGGGATACGATTCGTCGGACCCCTCGGTCAAGAATGTGCCGGTCAATATCGGCACGCTCAGCGACACCGCCGGCGCGGTTGATATTAAAAACGGCGCCTCGGTTAACGGTGACGTCTATGTCGGGATGAATGCCGATCCGCAGACCGCCGTCCTGCTCAAGTCGCGCAACGACGTCAACGGCGAACTGCTCAACCAGCCGCCGCCGCTGCCGGAATTGGTTACGATCGCCGCGCCGTCGCTGCCGGCCAAAGGCAAGCTGTCCGGCAAAAGTTTGGTTCTCAAAACCGGCGACAGCGGCATCTACAACAGCATTGATGTTCCCA
>JBFZBE010000082.1:0-3270 GCA_041308685.1 Phycisphaerae bacterium | reverse complement strand
CGCATCAGCGGCGCAACGCCCAGCCGCTCGGCAAACTGCGACGACAGATACCCCGGATGCAAGTCGCACACCACGGCCTGCGGCGTCGCCTCAAACAGCCGCGAAAAATGCTCCACCGACCGCACATAATGGCGATACGCCCGCCCCTCGGCCAAATCGCCGATATGCTCGCTGAGCAGGTATTGATCGCCCTTGACAAAGCAGAAGGTGTTTTTCAAATCCGCCCCCGCCGCAAAAATCGTTTTCAATGCCGGCGCCGTTCGCCGCAGCGGTTCCGGCACAAACCCCCTCGCCCGCCGCAGAAACGCCGCATCCCCATCGACGATCTGCACCACCGAATCGTCCGTCTGGCGATAGATCACGCGGTCATGCATTAAAAAACAGTCCGCCGTTTCGCCAAGTTCATCAATCGCCTGCGTGTTGTCGCAAATCAGCGGCTCTTCGGCAAAGTTCGCACTGGTCATCACCAGCACCGACACGCCCGGCTCATCGAACAATAGCTCATGCAGCGGCGCATAGCACAGCATAAACCCAAAGCGGCTCGTCCCCGGCGCCACCGACGGCGCGATCGATGCACCGGACAGCTTATCCAATAAGACGATCGGCCGCTGCGGACAGGTCAGCCATTTTTCCGCCGCCGCATCGACCGCCGCATAGCGCCGCACCATGTCAACATCCCGCGCCATCAGCGCAAACGGTTTGGCCTGTCGGCGCTTGCGCTGCCGCAGCCGCACGACCGCCGCTTCGTTCAGCGCATCGACGGCCAGATGAAACCCGCCGATGCCTTTGACGGCAACGATCCGCCCCTCACGCAAAGCTGCGGCCGCGGCGGCGATGGACTTATCCGAATCGCTCTGGATAACTTGCCCCGCCGCATCCGCCAGCCAGACCTTCGGCCCGCAGGCAGGACACGCCACCGGCTGGGCGTGGAAACGCCGATCCCGCACATCCTCATACTGCGCACGGCAGGCCGGACACAGGGCGAAGGCGTCCATCGTCGTATTGGGGCGGTCGTAGGGAATGGTCTTGATGATGCTGTACCGCGGGCCGCAGTGGGTACAGGTGATGAACGGATACCGATAGCGAAAATCCTTTGGGTCGCGCAGCTCCGCAAGGCAGGCCGCACAAACCCCCATATCCGGCGTTACAGCCGCCGATGGGCTGTCCGAATTGTCGCTGGAGATAATCCGAAATTGCAATTCCCCCGCCGTAACTGGCAATTCACGCACAATAAAGTCGTCAATCACCATCAACGCCGGCCAGTCCGCCGCATCGCCGCGCCGCAGCGTCTGTTCGAATTCCGCCGCGTCCGCGTCCTTGCCCTGCACCTCGATAGACACCCCGGCCGCGTCATTGCGGACAAACCCCGTCAGCCCCAGCCGCTCGGCCAGCCGGTACATATACGGCCGGCAGCCCACGCCCTGCACCCGGCCAACAAGTTCGATCCGCATCCGTTTCAATGGTTTTGCCCTCGGTCATAGGTCGTACCCCAAAAACCGGATAAAAACAAGCAAAATCCTCTTGTCTGGAGAGGACTTAGCGGCCAAGGCAATCGCATGAAAGTGCAATACATCCTTTTCAGCCCAAAAACGCGATGTATAAGAGACAAAAGCCGAGCCGCGCAAGCGGCCGGATGGCGTAACCCACAGGGTAGCGCTTTATCGGGCAGCTTGCGCTGCCGCGCTTTTGTTTCATGCGATTGCACGGACTTAATGGCGTTTTTGCTTGCCTGTGCGGGGGATTCAGGGTAAATTGGTGTCCATTATCTAAGATACAAGGACACTTATGGATGAAAAAATAGTACGGGTCGGGTTGGTGGGGTTTGGAACCGTCGGTTCGGGGGTGGTCAAAATCCTTCAGGACAATGTGCAGGAGATCGCCGAGCGGACGGGCATTCGGCCGCAGTTGGTGTGTGTGGCCGACAAAGACACGACTACCCAACGTCCGGTTACACTGCCCGAAGGCGTGCTGACCAGCGATATCAACCGGCTGCTGAACGATAAGAGCATCGAGATCGCCATCGAGCTGGTCGGCGGCACGACGTTTGCCAAAGAGCTGGTCTTGAAGATGCTGGCGGCCGGCAAGCACGTCGTTACGGCCAACAAGGCCCTGCTGGCCGAACACGGCGGCGAGTTGTACCGGGCGGCGATCAAGGCCAAGCGGTGCATCGCGTTTGAGGCCAGCTGCTGCGGCGGGATCCCGATCATCTCGGCGCTGCGGACGGGGCTTGCGGCCAATGACATCACCGCCCTGTACGGCATCTGCAATGGAACCTGCAACTATATCCTCACGCACATGACCCGCAGCGGCACAGCGTTTGACGTGATGCTCAAGGCCGCCCAGCAAAAGGGCTTTGCCGAGGCCGACCCGACGCTGGACATCAACGGCACGGACACCGCGCACAAGCTGGCGATCCTGGCCGGGCTGGCGTTCGGCTGCCGGATCGAAATGAAAGACGTTTACATCGAAGGCATCGACGGCATCGACATCACAGACATTCGCAACGCCAAAGAAATGGGGTATATTCTCAAATTGCTTGCCATCGGCGAAAAAGACGCCTCCGGCCAAATCTCGCTGCGGGTGCATCCGTCGTTTGTGTCGGAGGATACGCCGCTGGCGGATGTGGACGGGCCGTTTAACGCCGTCAGCGTGTTCGGAAACGCGGTGGGCAATGTGATGTTCTACGGGCGCGGGGCAGGGATGATGCCCACGGCCAGCGCGGTCGTGGCGGATATTATCGATATCGCATTGGGAACCAGCGAGCGGCTGTTTGAACGGATGCCGATGGTCACCGAAAAACGGCGGGCGGCCAACTTCCGCCGCATCGACGAGATCACCAGCCGGTTTTATATCCGCATTACGGCCAAGGATCAGCCGGGCGTGTTTGCTCGTTACGGGCAGGTGCTCAGTAAGCACGGCATCAGCATCAGCGGCGCGATGCAGCGCGAATCCGCCGGCCCAGACGGCCATGTGCCGGTGGTTATCACGACCCATCCGTCACGGCAGAAACAGATGACCGCGGCGCTGAACGAAATGCAAAAGCTCGATGTCGTGTGCGGCAAACCCGTCTGCATCCGTATTGTCGAGATACCGGAGGACAAAGAGTGAGCGCAAAATATGTGATCATCATCCCCGACGGAGCGGCGGATTATCCGCTGGAGTGTTTTGACGGCAAGACCGTGCTGGAAGCGGCGGAAACGCCGAATATGGATCGCATCGCCGCCGACGGGCGGCAGGGATTGGTCTGCACCGTGCCGCCGACAATGACGC
>JBFZBE010000081.1:0-6811 GCA_041308685.1 Phycisphaerae bacterium | reverse complement strand
GCCGTAAATCGCGTATCTGTGCAGCTTTCATTCGATCCTCTTAATTATCCAAGCGTATGACGACGTGTTACAAAACGACAGCGAATGGGCATCTTGTGCGCTACGCGGAGCAGCGCCGCCTTGGCCACTTCCTCGTCCACGCCGCCGACTTCAAACATCACGGTACCGGGCTTGACCACAGCGACCCAACCCTCGACTTCCGCCTTCCCCTTACCCATTCGGGTTTCCAGGGGTTTGGCCGAGTACGAATGGTCCGGGAAGATGCGGATATGCACCTTGCCTTCGCGCTTCAGATAGTGCGACGCCGCGATACGGCCGGCCTCGATCTGGCGACCGCTGATCCAGTGCGCTTCCAGCGCCTGAAGGCCGTACTCGCCGAACGCCACATAGTTGCGGCGGCAGGCGTTGCCCTTCATCTTACCGCGCATGTGCTTGCGGTATTTTACTCGTTTCGGCATCAAAGCCATGATTCAAATCCTCGTTATAAAAATCTCGTGTTGACTGCTATTCTTGTGCAGGAGCCGCTGCGGGCGTCTCGACCGCCGCTGCGCCTCTGTTGTCGCCGCGTCCGCCGCGGCTGCGGCCGTCACGACGCGGCTTGCGCTCGCCGCGCTCGGAGCGTTCGCCCCGTCCGCCGCGGCCGCTGCGCTGCAGCGGAACGATCTCTTCGCCGAACTTGCCTTTATAAATCCACACCTTGATGCCGATCTTGCCGTAGGTCGTGTGTGCTTCGCTGATGGCATAATCGACGTTGGCGTCCAGCGTCTGCAGCGGAATGCTGCCTTGCTTCTGCGCCTCGGTACGGGCGATTTCCGCCCCGCCCAAACGCCCGGCGCACATCACTTTGACCCCTTTGGCCCCGGCGTTGATCGCCTGCTCGCAGGCCATTTTCATCACACGGCGGTAGGCGGCACGCTTCTTGAGCTGCGCAGCGATGTTCTCGCCAACCAGCCGGGCGTCCAGCGCCGGTTCTTTAATCTCGATGACATTGACGTTGACTTTGCGGTCGATCAGTTCTTCGAACTCTTCACGCAGCTTGTCGATTTCGGCGCCGCGCGGGCCGATCACCATACCCGGACGGGCGGTATGCAGCGTTACTTTAACCTCATTGCGCGTGCGGGCGATCTCCACCTTGGCGACCGCCGCAAACGGCGGCTGCTGGTTGAACTTCTTATCGGCAAACGCGCGAATCTTGGCGTCTTCGACCAAAAACTCGCCGTAGTTGGCCTTCGGAGCAAACCAGGTGCTTTGCCAACCCAGCGTAATACCCGTTCTAAAACCGGTAGGTGATGTCTTTTGACCCATACTATTCCTGTATTCTTCTTATGCCTCGGATACCGTAATATGAATATGACTGGCTTCTTTGCGGATCGCATGCGCCCGACCGCGGTCTTTGGCGCGCCAGGCCTTGGTGCCCAGCCGGCGGCCGGCCCCGTCCACGCGGGCCTCGGTGACAACCAGTTCGTCCTTGTCCGCTTCCTGTTCATCTGCGATCGAAACGGCGTTTTCCAGCACTTTCTTGATGGCCGACGCCGCCCGTTTGTGCGTAAAGCCAAGCAGATCCAGTGCATCCTGCACATCACGGCCGGCGATCAATTCCGTCACCAGACGTGCCTTGCGCGCCGACATCGGAGCATACCGATAGCTGGCACGCCACTCGGAGATCGCGTTGACCTCGACGTTCAGTCCTTCGGCCAGCCGTTCCACATCCTCCCGGCTCGGCATCGGTTTATACAGACCGCGCCGCCAATTGCCGATGGCGCTGGCCGCATCGTCCTTGCTCATCCCGCCGTGCGCCAAACGCTCGGCCAAACGGCTGTCGCTGATGTTCTGCCGTTCACAAATCTCGTTTAACTTTTTTCCGCTCAGCATATTGTCAACCTTACTTGTTTATTGCATTTTACCGTAAACGCCGAAGGGCTTAGGCGTTGGCCGCCTTCTTGCTGCCCGAATGGCCGCGGAAGTTCCGCGTCAGTGAAAACTCGCCCAGCTTATGGCCGACCATATCTTCCGTTACAAACACCTTATGGAACATCTTGCCGTTATGCACCATAAAGGTAAAGCCCACAAACTCCGGAATGATCGTGCAGGCGCGTGCCCATGTCTTGATCGGGTCGCGAGCGCCCGACGCTTTCTGCTTGGACACCTTGACGAACAGTTTTTCACTGACAAACGGTCCTTTTTTCTGCGAACGTCCCATTCACTGTCCTTTGTTATTCCGTGCGGCGGATGCCGCTTTCCCAATATTGCCTTTTACTGTTGCCGTTTTAATTACAGAACCAACTGCTGACCGCGATTGTTCTTGCGGCGGCGAATGATCCGCCGTGCGCTGACTTTACGCGGGTTACGGGTCTTTCCGCCCTTGGCCAGAACGCCCGTCGGCGAACACGGATGACGACCGCCGTTGGCACGCCCTTCGCCGCCGCCCATCGGGTGGGCGACCGGGTTCTGCGCCTTGCCGCGGACGTGGCCGCGACGGCCCATGTGCCGCATACGGCCGGCCTTGCCGATCTTGACGTTCTGGTAATCCGAATTGCTCAATACGCCGATCGTCGCACGGCATTCCTTGCGGATCGTACGCATTTCGCCGCTGGGCAGAATGATCGTCGCCCAATCGCCTTCTTTGGCCATCAGGCGGGCTACGCCGCCGGCGCTGCGCACCAGTTTGCCGCCCTGACCGGCCGTCATTTCCACGTTGTGAATCTCAACGCCGACCGGAATCGCCGACAGGGGCATTGCGTTGCCGGTCTTGGGTTCAACGCTTTGACCGCTCTCGATGGTCTGGCCGACCTTGATGCCTTCGGGCGCCAGAATATAGCGTTTTTCGCCGTCGCCGTACTGCACCAGCGAGATAAAGCAATTGCGGTTCGGATCGTACTCGATCGTCATGACCTTGGCGGCGACTTCGTCTTTGTTCCGCTTAAAGTCGATGACGCGATAGATCTTACGCGCCCCGCCGCCGCGAAACCGCACGGTGGTACGGCCGTGATGGTTGCGCCCGCCGCTCTTTTTGATGCGGTGGCACAGCGTCTTTTCCGGCGTATCGGTCGTCAGCACCGCCTTGTAATCGATCACCGAGGCGTTTCTGCGTCCATTGCTGGTCGGTTTATAAATCCGTATTCCCATAAGCTATTCTAACCTTTTTCTGGCGTTAATTAAAACAGATCGATCCGATGATCCGGATGCAGCGCAACAACGGCCTTCTTCCAGTCCGCCGTCTTGCCGAAACTGCGGCCGCGGCGGCGCGGTTTGCCTTTGACGTTGGCCGTGCGCACATCCACAACCTTGACATTGTACAAACGCTCCACGGCGCTGCGAATCTGCACCTTGTTGGCCTTCTTATTGACCTGGAACGAGTACGCATTTTTGACATTGGCAAAATGCATCCCCTGCTCGGTCACCAGCGGTCTAATTATGATATTGTAATCGTCCACGCTACTATCCTGCCTTGCTTAGTCCTGGTTTCGATTCAGCAGCGACACGAACGCCTCTTTGGTAAACAGCACCTTCTGCTTGTTGCAGACGATGCCGGCATTCAGATCGCCGACCACCATCACATCCACCTTCGGAAGATTCCGGGCGGACTTATAAATATTGACATCGGGCTGACGGATCGTAATCAGGCAGCTCCGGTCGATGTTCAAATTGTTCAGCACGCGAGCGAACTCTTTGGTCTTGGGCGCCGTCAACGACAGATCGTCCACCACCACCACGCGGCCGCCCTGAAGCTTGGCCAGCAGCGCCGAATCGCAGGCCAGCCGACGCTGCTTTTGCGGCATCGCTTTGCCGAAATCGCGGGCGTACTTGGCAAACGCATGGCCGCCGCCTTTGCGGACGGGCGTGCGAATCGCGCCGGCGCGGGCGTTACCGGTGCCTTTTTGCTTGTACAGCTTGCGGGTCGAACCCTCGACCATGCTTTTGTTCTTGGTCGCGGCCGTGCCGACGCGCTGATTGGCGTGGTACATCACGATCGCCTGCTTGAGTAGCGGATAGCGCACCGTACCGCCAAATGCCGCCTCGTCCACCGAAAGCGTCTCAACCTGCTTGCCCTCTTTGTTATATACTGCTACGTCAATCATAGTCTTATCCAGCTTAAACGTCACTCGCTTGGGTTATTGCTTACTTTTGCGGACGGGTATGAGAACTGCGAATCTCTACAAACGCCCCAACCGGCCCGGCCACTGCGCCTTTGACCACCAGCAGATTGTTGGCCTCATCGATCATCACCAACTGATGGTGTTTGGTCGTTACACGCGCGCCGCCCATCCGGCCGGCCATCCGCTTGCCTTTTTTCAGGTTGCCGCCGTGACCGCGGTCGCTGCTGTGGCTGGCGATCGAACCGCTGGAACGGTGCTTGCGCTCCGTACCGTGCGAGGCCGGAAAACCGCCGAAATTATGACGCTTCATCACGCCCGCGTAGCCCTTGCCTTTGCTGGTGCCGATCACATCCACAAACTTGATGCCCGAAAACGCCGTCACATTGATCTGATCGCCTGCCGCGTGCGCGGGCTGCTCTTTGGCGGCCAGCCGCCATTCCCGCACAAACCGCTTGGGAGTGCTATTGGCCTTCTTGGCATGACCGGCCGCGGACTGAATCACACGCGACGGCTTGACGTCCGCATAGCCCAACTGCAGCGCGGTATAACCGTCCGTCTCGGCGGTCTTGACCTGCATCACCGTGCACGGCCCGGCCTCAAGGACCGTTACAGGGATCATCTTGCCCTGCTCGTCATAGACCTGCGTCATGCCTACTTTTTTACCCAGCAACATTGCCATTGTTTCTATCCTCTGGTCGTCTGCGTACCTAAATTCATTCAAATAAAGAACTTACGCCTTTATCTTAACAAAAACGCCCGCGGGGACTACGAGCCGGTTCAAGGCTTCGACCGTACGGGCGTTGGCGTCAAAAATATCGATCAGGCGTTTGTGCGTGCGCATCTCAAACTGCTCTCGCGACTTTTTGTCGATATGCGGGCTGCGCAGTACCGTGTAACGCTCGATCCGCGTCGGCAACGGAACAGGACCGCTGACGCGGGCGTTGGTGCGACGTGCCTGCTCGACAATTTCCTTAGCGCTGCTGTCCAGCGCCCGATGGTCGTATGCTTCCATCCGAATTCTGATTTTTTCGGTATCAGCCATGGCTTTCCCTTATTCTCTACTCACAGTATCTACAAATAAAGACACGCTACAGATACTTCTGGCGTAATCTCAATGAAACAGGCGAACACATAAAAAATGAGCCGATAAAATCTCACTCATCAATACTTCGCTGTCGTTATATTAGGCAGGTAAGGCATCAGATTCGCCTTCCTTAACGTTTGGGAACCCTTTCGGATCCCCGGGTCTTCGTCTTTTACTCGGCCTTAGACCCCCAACCTGTTGTGGGGTTGACCCTTAAAGACCCAACATCTGCCGTCCTTGGGACGCAATTCATAATGAAATGCACAGCCCAACTCGATACGCACGCAACTCCGTTTCGTGCTCGCTCCGGCTGAAAAGAACCTTATTTAACACAAAACAAAAATACTGTCAACTATTTTGTAAGATTTTTTCAGAAATTTGTTCCGGCATCCGCTCGTAGCACAGCGGCTCCATCGTAAAGCTGCCGCGTCCGGCGGTCGCCCCGCGGATCTGGCTGGAATAGCCGAACATCTCTGACAGCGGAACCTTGGCATCAATGACCCGCATCGTCCCGTGCATCCGCGAGTCGGTAATCACGCCGCGTTTGGCGATCAAATTGCCCTGGATCGTCCCAAAATTCTGCTCCGGCACGATCGCCTGCACCCGCATAATCGGCTCCAGCAGCACCGGCCCGGCCTTGGGCATCGCCTCGCGAATCGCCAAAATACCCGCCTGCTCAAACGCCAGTTCCGACGAATCCACCGCATGGTACGACCCATCCAGAAGCGTAACCTTTACACCGACGACCGGATAGCCCGCCAGCGCCCCGCTGCTGAGCCCTTCCATTACACCGTTTTCAGTTGGTTTGATATATTCTTTCGGTACCGAGCCGCCGATGATGGCATTGACAAACTCGTTATGCCGGGCATAGTGGCCGTCTTCTTCAAACAGCGGCTCGACCTTGATAACCACATGGCCGAACTGACCGCGGCCGCCGCTCTGCTTGACAAACTTACCGACCGCTTCGGTCTCGCGGCTGATCGCCTCTTTGTACGCCACACGCGGACGCCCCACGCGCACATCCACGCCCATATCGCGCACCAGACGATGCTCCAGCACCTCCAGATGCAGCTCGCCCATCCCGCTGATGATCGTCTGGCCGGTTTCCTCATCATATTTGCAGCCGAACGTCGGGTCCTCGCGCCGCAGTGCAGCCAGCGCATCGCCCAGTTTGGCCCGATCCGCCGCCGACTTGGGTTCGATCGACATACTGATAACCGTCTCCGGGAACTGAATGTTCTCCAGCATCACCGAGTTGTGCGTATCGCACAAGGTATCGCCGGTCAGCGTATCCTTTAATCCGATCACCGCCACAATATCGCCGGCCTGTGCCGCGTCGATCGCGTTGCGCTGCGCCGCGTGCATCACAAACAGCCGCGTGATGTTTTCTTTGCGGTCGCGCGTGCTGTTAAAGACGCGGCTGCCCTTTTTGAGCGTGCCCTGGTAAATTCGCAAAAAGTACAGATCGCCGTGCTTGTCATTGGTGATCTTAAACGCCAGCGCCACAAACGGTTTGTCGGGGTCGCAGGTGATTTCCGTCGGCTGTTCTTTATCGCCGTTTTTCCAGCCGACCACCGCCGGCATATCCAGCGGCGATGGCAGATACGCCACCACCGCATCCAGCAAGCGG
>JBFZBE010000080.1:0-5170 GCA_041308685.1 Phycisphaerae bacterium | reverse complement strand
TACCACGGCGGCGGTAACGATCAATGAAAATGCCGACCCCGACGTGCCGCACGATATCCTGCTGACGCTGGATGCTCTGATGCCACAGCAGCGAGCCGGTTATCGCCATGGCGAGGGCAACAGCGACGCCCACGTCAAATCCTCGCTGGTTGGGGCCAGCCAGCAGGTGATGATCCAGGATGGAGGGCTAAAACTGGGTACATGGCAGGCGGTGTTTTTCTGTGAATTCGACGGCCCACGGTCGCGTTCTGTGCATCTGCAAATCCTCGGCAATGCGTAGGCGGCCATCATAAAGACGAATTTTTTGGAAGATGGAGAAAACGTTTGAAGCATCCACAATCGGCCAGTTTGTTTGATGACATCGACAGCGCCGAGCGGCCGAAAGATGCCGCCGAGGCGGCCGGTGTTGTAGTGCGGGTGGCCATCGACAGCGGCGCCGATACGCTGTTTGACTACCGATTGCCCGAAACAATGCCGCCGGTTGCCGCCGGTTGCCGCATCGAAGTGCCGTTCGGCAAAGGCAATCATCTTCAGGAGGCATTTGTCGTCGAGGTCAATCCCAAACCGGATGCCAAACCACACGGGCACAGTTTTCGGCTCAAGGCCGTCAAACGGGTTGTCGATACCGAACCGCTGATCAGCGGGCAGCTCTTTGAGCTGGCCAGATGGATCAGTCGTTATTATGCCGCGCCGCTGGGACAAACGCTGTCGGCGATGGTACCGGCAGCGGTCAAGCAGGATGCCGGCGTAAAAACGCAAATGTTTGTGTCGCTGGTCGAGGGCTTTGACCCGGCGGCAAAACCCAGCAGCGGCAAGCAAAAAGCCCTCTTGAATGCGCTGCACGAGGCCGGGGCGATCAGCCCGGACGCCGCACTGGACAAAGACACCCTGCTGGAAATCGCCGACTGCACGGATGCTCCGCTCAAACAGTTGATTCGCAAGGGGCAGGCCGTCATTACGCGCCGGGCGGTACTGCATACGCTGCCGTCCGTACCGCAGGGGCTGGCGCTGGACAAGGCCGCCGTAACGCTCAACGACGACCAGCAGCGAGCGCTGACGCATATTACCGCGCAGATCAACACCGGCGCATTCGGCGTTACGCTGCTGCACGGCGTAACCGACAGCGGCAAGACCGAGGTCTATATCCGTGCGATCGAGGCCTGCATCGCGGCCGGCAAGCAGGCGATTGTCCTGCTGCCGGAAATCGCCCTGACGGCGCAAACGGTGCAGCGATTTCACTGCCGCTTTGAGCGGCTGGCGATCCTGCACTCGCAGCAGACCGCCCCGCAGCGCAACGCCCACTGGCAGACGATCCGCAACGGGCAGGCCGATGTGGTCATCGGGGCGCGGTCGGCGATTTTTGCTCCGCTGCAGCGGCTGGGGCTGGTGGTCGTCGATGAGGAACACGAACCCAGCTACAAGCAGGACACAGTGCCGCGCTATCACGGGCGCGATACGGCGGTCGTGCGGGCGCATCTGGCCGGGGCGCACTGCATCCTCGGCTCGGCAACACCCTCGCTGGAGAGCTTGCACAACTGCCAAACCAAAAAACACTACACCCTGATCGAGATGCCCAAGCGGGTGCGCGACCTGCCAATGCCCGAAATGCGTCTGGTCAATATGGCCGCGGCCTTTCGCGAAACGCCGCACAAGGGCGTCCATCTGCTCTCGCCCGAACTGCTGGAGCGGCTCAACGGCGTGCTGGAACGCAAAGAGCAGGCGATTTTGCTGCTCAACCGCCGCGGGTACAGCAATTTTGTCTTCTGCCCGTCCTGCCGGCACAGTTTGCACTGCCGCAACTGCGACGTAACGCTGACGTTTCACAAGCGCCCCAAGCTGGACAGCCCCAACGAAACCCTGCTGGGCAAGCACATCCTCGGCGGGTATGCGATCTGCCATTACTGTCAGGCCAAGACACTGGTGCCGCAGACGTGTCCGCTGTGCAGTACAAAGATGATTATGATCGGTCTTGGCTCGCAGCGGCTGGAAGAAGAAGTCGCCGCCAAGCTGCCCGATGCCCGTGTGCGGCGGATCGACAGCGACGCGATGGCCGGGCAGGACTATTACCGCCTGCTGCGGGACTTTGCCGACGGGCAGATCGATATTCTGGCCGGTACGCAGATGCTGGCCAAGGGGCTGCACTTCCCCAACGTTACGCTGGTCGGGGTGGTCAGCGCCGATACGGCCTTGTCGCTGCCGGATTTTCGCGCCAACGAGCGGACCTTTCAGCTCATCAGTCAAGTGGCCGGACGTGCCGGACGCAGCGAAAAGCCGGGGGTTGTGGTCGTCCAGACCTATCTGCCCGGCCAACCGGCGATTGAGTTTGCGTTGAAAAACGATTTTAAGGGCTTTGTCGAAGAGGAGTTAAAGCATCGTCTGGCCTGTTCATTGCCGCCCTATCACAGATTGGCGATTATCCAGATGAAAGACACCCAATATGAACGACTTACGGCCGGAGCCGAACAAGTACGATTGCGTGTGGATCATATTGTCGAGTCCGAAGGACTTGAAATCGCCCGCCGCGGCCCTATGCCCGCCCCCATCGAACGCATCCAGCGACACCATCGGATGCAGCTCATCCTGCAGGCGACGACCTCGGCGGCCTTTGAACGGCTCTTTGAGCGGTTCCGCCAGATGCCGCCAATACGTCCGAATATACAAATTCACCCCGATATTGACCCAATTTATGTTTTGTAGTTGCATTTTTTTGCGGGATCGTGTACATTTTCTCCTTCTTTTTCGGAGAGTAGCTCAGCTTGGCTAGAGCGCTGCGTTCGGGACGCAGAGGTCGCAGGTTCAAATCCTGTCTCTCCGACTCTTTTTGAAAACCGCGATTTTTTCGATCACATCAAACGGCTTACTCTTTTTCAGGAAAAGACTTACGTCGCTCACGTCTCTGTTCAAACTGACGATTTCCAAAAGTTGGCGTTTTAGCGCCAAGTTTGAACCGTTCCAGAAATTTCCGAGGGCTTGCGAACACTTGAACAGCGACAAAATGTGTTTTGCTTGGTCATTTTGGACGGCTTGGTTGGTCATTTGCTTGGACATTTCAAGGGTCTTTTCCTCCAGGGTCAGCTCGGTCGTCTTGTTTTGCATGGTCATTTCATCAATCGTGCCGGTCAAATAGGCGGTCAAAAGTCTGTCCTTGATGGTCTTAATGTCCGTCAGTCGTTTTTTGATCGTACGCTGTTGTTGATTCTGATAGGCCACGGTATTCCAAAACTCCTCCAACGCCCCGCACCACATCAGCACCCGATCCGGCTGATGATGACCAAACGCCGTTAAGACGCGTTCTCTGGAATTCATCGATATTCTTTCACCCTCTCAATCGACGTGAAAGACTTCTTCCATATCCGCCCACCATTCGTTGTCTTTGGCGGTGGCGACCGGCTGCTGACAGGGTTTGCAGAAGGTCCACCACTTCTGCGTGACGGGGTCGGCGGCCGTTTTGGCCATATCGGCGGCAAAGTCGCCGCCGGTGTATTCCAGATAGCTGAACAGGTAGAACTGCCCCGGCGTCAATTCGCGCAGATAGATGGAGTAATTGCGGATATGGCTGTTTTTGATCTGTTTGAGCACCTCCGGCCACGCCGCCGCGTGCAGCTTCTTGTATTCCTCAATTTTTTCCTGCCGTATGCCAATGACCCATCCGTGTCGTTGAACTGCCATGTGAGTTGTCCTTTCTTAATAGAGGTCCGGAATGTCGAAAGCCCCTAATTGCAGGGGGTAATTGCCGTATTCACGAATTAACTTGACGACATAATCGTAATTCTGCGGCGGCAGGTTTGTCGGAATCGAATGGTCGGATTGGAAGATGTAGCCGCCGCCTTTGGCCGCATTCAGTTTGGTCAGGACCACCCGTTTGAGCGTATCACGGTCGGCTTCCGCCCAGACCGTAACATCCATATTGCCGCAAAAGCCGAGGCGATGGCCGTATTGGCGGCGTAAGGCAACCACATCCAGACCCGCTTTGGCTTCCAGCGGATTATAGGCGTCGATGCCGGTCTCGATAAAGTCCTCGAAAATCTTGCTGACGTTGCCGCAGCCATGATATATGACCGGCAGCCCGGCCTGATGGCAGACGTCCACCAAGGCGTTGACACAGGGTTTGAAAAAACGCCGCCAGCAGTCCGGCGAGAACATCATATCACGCGTATAAGCGACATCGCCGAAAATCACCATCCCGGCCAGTAACCCATCGGCGGCCTTGATCTGCGCTTTAGTTAATTCGACAAGAAATTCCTGCAGACGCTCAACAAACCGCATCAATTCATCCGGATACAACCCGATCCAGAGCATTACATTTTCCGTCCCGATCATCCGCCAGAGCTGCTCATGGACTTCACAGATGCTGCCGAAAACGGGGATCTCCGGATAGAGGGATTTGACCGTTTCAATCCAGGGCGGCAAATTGCGCGTAAACCCGTCACCGACACCGGCCAACTGGTTGTCGCCGCCCTTGAAAAATCGGCGGTCGTCCGCGGGGTCATCAAATTGAAATGCCTGCATTTCCTCAAGTGTATCGGTTTCAAAGTGCACAAACTCCGGCATCGGGTCGGCGAACTTTTTGCGGATCACCGCCTCGTATCCGGTACGGACAATGATCTGTTCATCGTTTTCTTCCAGCACGTCGAATGGTTTGATGTGCGGGTCCATATTCGGGACCGTGACGATCCAGTCCAGATCGTAATAGCGATAGATATCGGCATCCGCGGGTAAGCCGAATTCCTGCCGCCACTGCCTGATAAAACTGCCCCAGAAGAAGTCGCTGACCGGCACACGGTCGGCCTCCTGATGCCGCAGGGTTTTGCTCATGCGATCCTGTTTTTTGACGCAATTTTTCGTCCGTTTCATCGCAGTCTCATTTCTAATTTTTGACGGCGGGTTCCTGCTCTGCCATCACTTTAATAGCTTTCTTTCGGGATGCGGGATTGACGGTAAGAGTCGTTATCCGGCCTTCGGACCACTCGCCAATCACCGTCGTCTGATAATTGGCGTGCAGTTTGAAAAAGACATTCCAATGTTTCGGCCAGGCCGGTAGGATCAAAATTTCCTCTGCCGGTTCCTGCAGCAGCATCCGCTGAATAAAACTAGGGACAGTCACCTATTAAATCCCCGTTTATCTTCCATTCGATCATCCCGCACGCCCATCGCCCACTTACCGACCCGC
>JBFZBE010000079.1:0-4313 GCA_041308685.1 Phycisphaerae bacterium | reverse complement strand
ACACGATTTTCTCGATTAAACGGTTTATGGGACGGCGGCATCGCGAGGTCGGCACCGAAGAAAAGATGGTTCCGTATAAGGTCGTCGGCGGCCAGGAAGAGCTGGTCAAGGTCAATGTCCGGGGCAAGGAATTTACCCCGCCGGAGATTTCGGCGATGATTTTACAGGATTTGAAAAAGACTGCTGAGGATTATCTGGGCGAAAAGGTCGAGCAGGCGGTTATCACCGTGCCGGCTTATTTTAACGACGCCCAGCGTCAGGCGACCAAAGATGCCGGCCAGATCGCCGGTCTGAAGGTCGAGCGTATCATCAACGAGCCGACCGCTGCGGCATTGGCGTATGGTCTGGAAAAAAAGAAAAACGAAAAGGTGGCCGTCTTTGACTTTGGCGGCGGTACGTTCGATATTTCGATTTTGGACATCGGCGACAATGTGTTTGAAGTGCTCAGCACCAACGGCGATACGCATCTGGGCGGCGACGATCTGGACGATCTGCTGATGAATTATCTGGCCGAGGAGTTCCGCAAGAAAGAAGGCATTGATCTGCGCAAAGACCCGATGGCGCATCAGCGGCTCAAAGAGGCCGCCGAGAAGGCCAAGTGCGAACTGAGTACACAGGTCGAAACGACGGTCAATCTGCCGTTTATCACCGCCGACGCTTCCGGGCCGAAGCATTTGAATATCGCGATGACCCGCAGCAAGTTTGAGTCGCTGGCCGAGCCGATCTTTGAGCGGCTCAAGACCCCGTGCCTCAAGGCGATTCAGGACGCCAAGATCAGTACCAAAGACATTGATGAAGTGCTGCTGGTCGGCGGTTCGACACGCATCCCGAAGGTTCAGCAGATCACGCAGGATATCTTTGGCAAGCAGCCCAATAAGAGCTTGAATCCCGACGAGGTGGTTTCACTCGGTGCGGCGATTCAGGGCGCGGTGCTGGCCGGCGATGCGGGCGTCAAAGACATCCTGCTGCTGGACGTAACGCCGCTGTCATTGGGCGTTGAGACGCTCGGCGGCGTGATGACCAAGCTGATCGAACGCAACACGACGATCCCGTCCAGCAAGAAAGAAGTCTTCTCGACAGCCGCCGACAGCCAGACCAGCGTGGAAATCCACGTCCTGCAGGGCGAGCGTGAGTTTGCCCGCGACAACCGCACGCTGGGACGCTTCCAGTTGGCCGATATCCCGCCGGCCCCGCGCGGCGTGCCGCAGATTGAAGTAACCTTTGACATCGACGCCAACGGCATTTTGAATGTTTCGGCCAAAGACCTCGGAACCGGCAAGCAGCAGTCGATCGCCATTCAGGCCAGCAGCGGCCTGAGCAAAGACGAGGTCGAAAAGATGGCCAAAGACGCCGAGTCGCACGCCGCCGAGGACAAAAAGCGGCGTGAGGTCGTCGATCTGAAGAACCAGGCCGACCAGTTGGTCTATTCGACCGAAAAGACGCTCAAGGAACACGGCGACAAGGTTTCCGCCGAGGTGCGGGGCAACATCGAAAGCGCCTTGAACGGCCTCAAAGAGGCGCTCAAGGGCGACAATGGCGATGCGATCAAACGGGCGATGGAAAACCTCGGCCAGACCTCACAGGAACTGGGCAAGATTCTCTATGAAGAGGCCGCCAAAAAGCACGGCAAAGCCCCCGGCGGCGCAGCCCCGCAGCCGGACGCTCCCGCGGAAGGCCAGGCCAAACCCAAAGGCGGCGATGATGTGATCGACGCGGAGTTTGAAGCCAAATAACGGCTCAAGCCCCCGATGGGTTATCCGAAAAGATAAACGCCTTAGCCATTTTATACGGCTAAGGCGTTTTTTTTTGCTTATTGCGGCTGCGGTTCTGTCGGCTCCGGCATAAAGAGCTTGTTGAGGGAGTCGACGGTTTCATCCAGCCGCTTGCGTGACCGTTCGAGGGTTTGCTGGCGGGTTACCGGATCGTTGCCAAGCACGTTGAGCGCCTGTTCATCGACCACATACGGCGTTACAAACACAAGCAGTTCGGCGTTGGACTGTGTTATTGCATTATGGCGGAACAGGCCGCCCATCAGCGGCAGATCGCCCAGCAGCGGAACTTTGTGCTGAATCTTTGACTCGGTTTGGTTGAGGATGCCGCCCATCATCACCGACTGTCCGTCATTGACGATCATCCGCGTGGTCGAATCCAGATTGGAACGCACATTCTGGTCGTTGATCAGTTCCGGTTCGATCTTGGAGATGTTCAGATTGATCGTCAGATCGACCGCTTTTTCGGGCGTGATGTTGGGGCGGATGCGCAGTGTAACGCCGACATCCTCAAACTCAAATGTCCGCTGCGTCGAGCCGGTGTTGGCCGTCTGGTCGCCGGTGATGAAGGCGACCTTCTGGCCTTTGATGAAGATGGCCTCTTCGTTGTCCTTGGTCCAGAGCGTCGGCTGGTTGAGGACTTTGCCGTTGGCGTGCTTGACCAGCAGATCGACCAGGACACTGATGTCGGCGTCAGCGGCAAAGCTGAACGAGCCGCGCGTCTCGGCGACAGAAAGCTGATTGAGCGCGGTCATCGCATTGACGCCCAGCGGGCCGAAGGCGGCGGGGTTGGACGCCAATTTAACGCCCAGCGAGGTCATATCCGACAGGCCGATCTCGACAATGACGGCCTTGATCATCACCTGCATGCCCGGCTGATCGAGCGTTTCGATGACCGCGGTAATATCTTCCATATATTCCGGCGGCGAAAGCACCAGTACGGCCTTGCTGCGATGCACCGGCACAAACCGCACCCGCCCGATCAGATTGCTGGTCGGCAGCTTATTGCTGTCGGTGCGCTGGCGCGTCCACCAGGGGGTGATGTTGGAGGCGCTTTCCTCGCTGGTGCTGACGGCCTGATTGGTCTTGGAAGCGTCGTAGGCGCTGAGGCCGCGTACGCTGCGCGGGATGGTCACGGGCGTGCCGGCCTCGTTGAGGATGGCGTTGAGCTGGTCGCACAGGGCCTCCGGGTCGGCGTATTTGAGCGTGATAACGCGCGGAATCTCGGCGTCCTCGCGGCCGTCCAGCTTGGCCACCAGCCGCTCGATGATGTCGTATGCTTCCGGGATCTGGCTGATGACGATGATTTTCTTGGTATCGGGGACCGCTTCAAAGGTCAGCATGCCGTAGAGCGAACCGACGATCTTCTGCCGTGAGGCCGAATCGTCCATTCCGCCGAACAGCATCCGGAAAAAGCTCTGGCTTCCGCCGGCGGTGCTTTCCTGCGTGAACAACTGGGTCAGCAGATCGGACATCCGCACCGGATCGGAATTTTTCAGCGCGATGATGCGATACTGATCGCGCTCGATGTCGATGGGCTTGTCCCATTCCTCTTCGATCTGGCGGGTGATCTTTTCCACATTGGTCGGCGAGGCGATCACCGTAACCTGTTTGAGCATCGGATATGAGATCACTTTGACGGTGTCTTCCGGCCGCGTGGTGGACTGGCCGCCATACCAGGGATAACGGCTGCGCTGCTGGGAGGCGGCGTCGGTGTAAAGATTTTCGATGTTCTTTTTGATCTGATCCGGGTCGGCGTGTTTGAGCTTGAATGTCTGCTCGGCAAAAAAATCCTGTTTGGGCAGGTCGATCTGGGCGATGAGTTTTTCGACCATGGTGCGGTTGGCCTCACTGCCGTAGATGACGATCTGGCCGGTCTGAGTCAATGCCTCGACGACGATATTGGCGCGCAGTTCCGTACCGGGCATCTGCTGGAGGGTGTTTTGCACCATTTTGACGACTTCGCGCACGTCGGCATAGCGCACCTGCACGACAGTCTGCCGCATTTCTTCCATCGCCTCGACATCGAGTTTCTGCATCCATTCTTCGATGCGGCGAATGTCGTCGCGGCTGCCGCGCGCCAAAATCCACCGCTGCTTGGCCAGAGGGATCAGTCGTATCGGCGTCGGGCTGCCGCTGTCAATGACGACGGCCATGGCGGTTTTGATGTCGCCGCCGGGCTGGCCGGCCGGCTGGCCGCCGCCCTGCGGTGCGGCCGGCGGGGTGGGACTGCCGCCGCGTGAACCGCCGCGGCTGCTGCGGCCTTCGCCAAGAATCATCTGCAAGACCTGCACCACTTCCATCGGGTCGGCAAATTTAAGCTCAAAGACCCGCTCGGTCTCCTGATCGGATTCGGGCACATCCAACTGCATAATCAGCCGCTCGATGCGCATCAGATTGTCCACCGTATCGATGACCCCGACGCGCGATGTGCCTTCGTCGGCGACAGCATAGCCGTAGCTGGCCGTCAGCGGGGCGATGATCTGCACCAGCCGCGTGGGGCTGTAGCTGTTCAGCCGGAACCATTTTTCGACGATTTGCGAT
>JBFZBE010000078.1:0-3792 GCA_041308685.1 Phycisphaerae bacterium | reverse complement strand
GTGGCACCTTCAATCGCAGCTTGTGGGTGCGTAAAAATAGAAAAATTCGATTTGCGTCGGGGTATTCTTTCGCCCCGTCGGGATAGTGATGGGCTAAAGCCCATCCTACAGAATGGAGATGGTGGGCACGGCCTACCCTACGGAAACTCTGCAAGATAACAAATGATTACAAAAAGCGATTCGATGGCCGCGACACGGTCGCATGTACGTAAACTGTATAAACGGGGGCGACGGGAGAATAAGAGGGCGAACACATCGGTTCGCCCCTACGGGGACATTTGGAGTATCCAATTTTATACCCCCTCCCCCACGCACCTAAATCTGATATACGGGTCTATCCCCTTAGCGGATGCGCGTTTGGATCTCGATGCAATCCAGCAGCACCAGTGCGGCCATTGTTTCGATGACAGGGATAATCCGCGGCACGATGCACGGGTCGTGTCGGCCGTGCGTTTCGATGGGGTGGGTCTTGCCGTCCAGGCCGATGGTCGTCTGCGGCTTGGCAATCGAGGAGGTGGGTTTGACGGCGATGCGCAATGCGACCGGCTGGCCGGTGGAAATACCGCCGATGATGCCGCCGGCGTTGTTGCTGACGAATGTGCCCTCGGCCATGTTGTCGTTGGATTGGCTGCCGCGCAGCTTGGCCAGCGCAAAGCCCTTGCCGACCTCGATGCCTTTGACCGCGCCCAGCGTCATAATCGCCGAACACAGGCGAGCGTCCAGTTTGCCGAACACCGGATCACCCAACCCCGCCGGCAGGCCGAAAATCTCCAGCTTGACCACGCCCCCGACCGAATCGCAGTCGTCTTTGGCCGCCAGAATGGCCTGCTCCATCTTGGCCGCCGCCGCCATATCGGCGCAGCGGACGGGATTGGTTTCGATAACGCCGAGGTCGCAGGTCTGAGCGGCGATGCCGGCGATCTCAACCGCATGAGCGACGATGCGGATGCCCTGTTCGGCCAGCAGCTTGCGGGCGATGGCCCCGCACATCACGCGGCCGGCCGTCTCGCGCCCGCTGGAGCGTCCGCCGCCGCGATGGTCGCGGATGCCGTATTTTTGATAAAATGTAAAGTCCGCATGGCCGGGGCGAAACAGGTCTTTGATGCCCTCGTAGCGGGACGAGTCCTGATCGCGGTTGTAGATGACCATGGCGATCGGAGCGCCGGTGGTCTTGCCCTCAAATACGCCGGATAGAATGTGCACCTGGTCTTTTTCGTCGCGCGGTGTGCTGACGCTGCTTTGGCCGGGGCGGCGGCGATTGAGTTCCTGCTGGATGTCGTCGGGGCTGACGGCGATGCCCGGCCGTACGCCGTCCAGCACCGCGCCGATGGCCGGGCCGTGGCTTTCGCCAAAGGTCGTTACGCGAATGATTTCGCCGTAGGTGTTGGCTGCCGTCATCCGTACGGCCATCGCGGTTGTCAGTTTGTCGGCGATGTCCTGTGCGATCTCCTGCGGGCTGCGCTGTGCGGCCTCGACGACGATCTCGGACAGCGGCATCAGCAGCGCATCGCGGGCGGCCACATCGGCATCGAGTTTTTGCCGTCCGCCATCGCCTTGCAGCCACGCCGGAAGGCCGTCCTTGCTGATGCGCGACCACAGCGTGTCGGCATCGGCTTTCAGGTAGATCAGGATCGCTTTATCCAGCAGGGCGATGCGGTTGTCGCCGTCCATCAGCGTCGAGCCGCCGCAGACGATCAGTTGCCAATCGGCATCGGCAAGCGACCCGACAACCTCTTTTTCCATCGCGCGAAAGGCCGCACTGCCCAGCTCATTGTAAATCTGACGGCAGGTCATCTGTCGGCCGTGCTGTGCGGCGAACCGCTGCTCGATAAGCTGGTCGGTTTCGATACACGCCAGTCCCAGCAGCGTTTCCAACTGCTTGGCGACCGTCGATTTTCCCGCGCCCTTGGCGCCTGCAAGTACAATGTTCATAAACAGCGTACCTTCAAAAGAAGTTTAACCACGAAGAACACGAAGTTTTTAGACAGGATTAACGGGAAAAATGTTTTGTCTTCAGATTACACAGATTAAATTTTGAATTCTTAATTTTGAATTTTGAATTATACCCTTTAGGGTAGTAAATTCCCGCGCGAAAATCCGTAACTGGCGATTGCGACTCTACATAGCCGCGCCGAAACGGGAAATTTCAGTCGCGATCACTATGATTAAGAATTAAAAATTCATCATTCAAAATTTTCTCTGTGTTCTCTGTGGTAAAATTAAAGTTAATCCTGTAATCCTGTCTAAAATGTCCCGTAAATCCTGTCTAAAAAAAATTTACATCTGATCGATAACCGCGATGCCCAGCAGCTCGGTCAATCCGTGCTTGATGACGCGGGCAGTCAGATCGCACAAGAGCAGCCGCGCCGGGCGATCCTGCGGCGCGGCGGTCAAGACCGGACAGGCCGTATAGAATCGGCTGAACGCCTGTGCGACATCGTACAGATAGCCGGTCAGATAATTCGGGCGGCACTCGGCCATGGACGCGGCGATGGCCTGATCGTACCGCACCAAGAGCTTGGCCAAATCCTTTTCCGCCGCATCGGCCAGCGGCAGGACGGCCAGATTCTTCAATTCGTCGGTGATGCGGACGCCTTTTTCCTCGGCCTTGCGCTCGATGGACTGGATGCGGGCGTAGGCGTACTGCATATACGGCGCCGTGTTGCCCTCCATCGCCAACATCTTGGCAAAGCTGAACACATAATCGCTGTTGCGGTTGTTGGCATAGTCGGCATATTTGACCGCCCCGACGCCGACGGCCTTGGCGATGTGTGCTTTTTGTTCGGCGGGCAGGTCGGGATTTTTCTGTTCGACGACTGCCGCAGCGCGTTCGATGGCTTCCTCCAGCAGGTCTTTGAGCTTGACGGTTCCGCCGGTGCGGGTCTTGAAGGGCTTGTTGTCCTCGCCGAGCATCGTGCCGAAGGTGATATGCTCCAGCGCGATGCCGTCTTTGACCCAGCCGGCCATTTTTGCCGCCGCAAACAACATCTGAAAATGCAGCGCCTGCCGCGCGTCGGTTACATAAATCACCGTGTCGGCCTTTAATTCGCCCAGCCGAAACCGCAGCGCCGCCAGATCGGTCGTCGCATACAAAAACGCCCCGTCGCTCTTTTGAATGATAAACGGTAGCGGCTGGCTGTCCTTGTTCTTGAACCCATCCAAAAACACACACATCGCCCCATCCGACTCTGTCGCCAGCCCCTTGGCCTTGAGCTGTGCAACCACGTCCGCCAGCTTGTCGGCATAGAAACTTTCGCCGCGTTCGTCGGAAGCCGTTAGCGTTACATGTAAAGCGTCGTAAATCTGGTTATAATGTTTTCGCGATTCCTTGACGATACCTTCCCAGTATCTTTTCCAAACGGCTTCTCCTTTATGCAGCCCTGCTATAGCAGCACGCGAGGTGATTGCAAATTCGGCATCTTCGTCGTATAATTTTTTTGCTTCCTGATAGAAAAGCTCCATGTCCTTCAATGTTTCGGATCGGTTGAGTCCTTCTTCATGCCTATCCTTATCCAGAAGCTTTTTATCATATAGAGCACAAAGCATCCCAAACTGCGTTCCCCAGTCGCCGATATGGTTTTGGCGGATGACGGTATGTCCGGCAAAGTCGTAGAGCCGGGCGATGCAGTCGCCGATGATCGTGCTGCGAAGGTGGCCGACGTGCATTTCTTTGGCGATGTTGGGGCCGGAGTAATCGACCACGACGGTCTTGGGTGCATCCGCCTTGTCGATGCCCAGCCGTGCCGCGTCCCGATGCATTGCGACCAGCCGCTCGGCCAGAAAGCTGTCTTT
>JBFZBE010000077.1:0-3942 GCA_041308685.1 Phycisphaerae bacterium | reverse complement strand
AACGGCGATCATCCGCTTCATAAACAAAAACACCGCCAGTACTACGCCGACCTCGATGGCCACCGTCAAATCCACCAGGATCGTCAGTCCAAACGTCGTCAGCATCACCAGCACATCGCTGCGCGGCGCGCGGAACATCTTGACGAACAGGTGGTACTCGCTCATATTGTAGGACACGACGATCAAAATGCCCGCCAGTGTGGCCATCGGGATCCGCGCGGCCTGACCGCCTAAAAACAAAAAGATGATGAGGATCGTTATCGCGTGAATAATGCCGGCGATGGGGCTGTGGCCGCCGTTTTTGATGTTGGTTGCGGTGCGGGCGATCGCCCCGGTCGCCGGGATGCCCCCGAACAGCGGCGAGGCGATATTGGCGATGCCCTGTGCCAGCAGCTCGGCGTTGGAGCGATGCCGCGTGCCGGTCATACCGTCGGCCACCACCGCCGACAGCAGCGATTCGATGCCTGCCAGCATCGCGATGGCAAACGCCGGCGAAAACAGCGACGGCAGCGCCGCCCAGTCGATGGTCGGCAGGGCAGGCCGCGGCATTGTGCTTTTGATTTCGCCG
The DNA here is from genome assembly GCA_041308685.1 of Phycisphaerae bacterium. GTDB lineage: Bacteria > Planctomycetota > Phycisphaerae > Sedimentisphaerales > Anaerohalosphaeraceae > T3Sed10-213. The sequence continues at coordinate 3,374 of JBFZBE010000077.1, read as the reverse complement.
AACCGGCTGCCGATGGTCTCGACCGGCAGGCCAAACCCATTGGCCAGCAGAACCGTAACGACAATCGCCACCAGCGTACCGGGGATTTTATGCGTAATTTTCGGCCAATACACCACCAGCGCTATCGTCAGCGCCGTCAGGCCGACCGCGTACAGATTGGCGGTGTTCAGATGCTGGGCAAAGCAGACCCATTTGGGCAGAAAATGCTCCGGTGTGTGGGCCAGCGTCAAGCCCAGCGCGTGTGGGATTTGCGTGGTGAAGATGACCACCGCGATACCGCTGGTAAAGCCAATGGTAACAGGCCACGGGATGAACTTAATAATGTCGCCGAGCTGTGCGACCGCCAGCACGATCAGGATCACACCGGCCATCAGCGTCGCGACCGCCAGCCCGTCATAGCCGTACTTTTGTACGATGCTGTATAAAATGATGATGAACGCCCCGGTCGGCCCGCCGATCTGCACGCGGCTGCCGCTGAACATCGAGATCAAAAGCCCTGTTACAAACGCCGTAACCAGGCCCTGTTCGGGTTTGACGCCCGAGGCGATCGCAAACGCGATGGATAATGGCAGCGCAACCACGCCGACAATGATGCCGGCAAACACATCCTTATGCAGCGAATGAACACTATACCCTTGCGAAAACACGTCCAGCAACGCCGGACGCAGCGAACTGAATGTCATAAATACTCCGAGAAAAATTTAGAATTTAGAATTTAAAATTTAGAATTTTCTCGTTGCGGCGGGCTGCTGTCGATGCAGATATAGGTGTGGGTCAAGACCGATTCCGGCTTGCCCAGTCGCTCGGCGTGGGCAATAAGCAAAAACGCCCGGCCGGGCCGGGCGCTGAAAACGGGACAATGAATTATCATAAAGACGTTAAAGGTCTTAATATCACACTATATTACAATTCATATTGTACTGCATCGCCCCTACTCTGCAAGTGAAAAAAATGAAAAAAGATTATTCTGCCGCGAATTGAAACAAATATGCCCTTCAGAGTAGTAAATTCCCGCGCGAAAATCTGTAACTGACGGTTGCAGAAATACATAGCCGCGCCCAAACGGGAAATTTCAAGCGCGATCAATATACACGGATTTTGGAGCAGCCAGCTGCGCCACCGTCTTGTCCTCACGCAACGCCGCCCGCACTAGGCGGGCATCGAATTCCGCCGAAAACTGTCGTCTTTTTGTGGTCATTGTTTCGAGTCCATTTCTGAGCTTTTCGCTCCGCTATACCTGAAAACAACTCCACCTTAAAATTCTGTCCAATTTTTGGGGATACGCTCCGTATTTGTTTTTTGCCTGGATTTTTCCATTTTTCCATTTGCCTTTTTCCGCAAATCGCTCTCATATAATAGAATGAGATGATCACAAAGTGCATTCAGGGATTCAGGACAGGTGCAGCAATGACCAATAAGATACGGTGGGGCATTTTGGGCTGCGGCGGGATCGCGGGCAAATTTGCCGATGCGTTAAAATATGTCGGCGATGCCGAGCAGCTGGCCGTCGGTTCGCGCACACAGGCCAAGGCCGACGCCTTCGGCGCTGTGCACGGCGTGCCGCGCCGCTATGGCAGCTATGCACAGTTGGCATCCGACAGCGACGTGGATATGATTTATGTCGCCACGCCGCACCACTTACACGCTGAAAATACGATCCTTTGTCTGAATGCCGGCAAGGGCGTTCTCTGCGAAAAGCCGTTGGCGGCCAATGCCGCACAGGGGCAGGCGATGATCGACTGCGCTAGGGCGAACCGGCGATTTCTGATGGAAGCGATGTGGACACGGTTTCTGCCGCTGATGGAGCGGCTGCGGGAGCTGCTGGCCGACGGCGCGATCGGACGGCCGCAGATGCTGACGGCGGATTTTGGGTTTCGCAGCAGCGACCCGGCCGAAAAACAGCGCATCCGCGACCCGCACCTTGCCGGCGGTGCGCTGCTGGATGTCGGGGTGTATCCGCTGGCGCTGGCGTCGATGGTGTTTGGCCGGCCGGCGCGGGTGTGCGGCGCGGCAATGCTCGGCGCAACCGGCGTCGATGAACACTGTGCGATGATGTTATCCTACGACGGCGGACGGCTGGCTACGTTGTGTGCGGCCATCGATACCGAAACGCCGCACGAGGCGACGCTGATGGGCGATGCGGGGATGATCCGCCTGCACCGTTCCTGGTGGTGCGGCGATACGCTGACACTGACCCCACCCGGCCGCAGCGAACAAACGATGCATCTGCCGACGCACCAGAACGGTTTTGTCTATCAGATTCAGGCCGTCCAAGCCGACCTGCGCAATGGCCGGCTTGAAAACACCCAAATGCCGCTGGATGAATCGCTTAACATTTTATGCACGATGGACGCCCTCCGCCGCCAGTGGGGGCAGGTTTATCCTTTTGAATAATAAACCTCTCGCCGCAAAGCGCAGTTGGGCTGTCTTTGGCAAGCAGGTTGCCTCGTGCCTTGGCCGCCGGAAAATGCCGGCTCAGACAAAATCCAAAAACGCCAAAAAGTGCCTTTGGCGTTGCATCGATAATCCAGTATAATACATTATTTAGGGCATTATAAGTGTCTTGTTTTTGATGTGTAATTACTTGAATTGTTATTGAGGTTATTGATGCACAAAGATGTGAATTTATCTGTGGATACGCAGCGGATTGAAAAGGCGGTTTTGGAGATTCTTGCGGCTGTGGGGGAAGACCCAAAGCGGGAAGGCCTCAAAGATACGCCCCAGCGGGTTGCCCGTATGTATGCAGAGCTTTTGGCCGGCGCTCATCAAGACCCGGCCGAACATCTGAACAGTATTTTCACCGAAAAATACGACGAGATCGTGCTGCTGCGGGATATCCCCTTCAATAGCATTTGCGAACATCATTTGATGCCGTTTATCGGCAAAGCCCATGTCGCCTATCTGCCGGACGGCAAGATTCTGGGCATCAGCAAGTTGGCGCGGATCGTGGATACCTTTGCACGCCGTTTGCAGCTTCAGGAACGGATGACCGACCAAATCGCCGATTTTCTGATGCAGCAGCTTAACCCGCAGGGCGTCAGCGTGGTGCTGGAGGCCTCGCATAGCTGTATGACGATCCGCGGCATCCGCAAGCCCGGAGCGGTGATGGTAACCAGTGCGCTGCGGGGAATTTTCAAAAAAGACCCGCGCAGCCGCTCGGAAGTGCTGACGCTGATGCATGTGGACAGGCCGTAGGAAAATGCAAAGGTTTTATCCACAGATTACACAGATAAATGAAGAAAGCAACGGGAATTGTTGAGAAAACCCTCGAGAGGCAACAAGCGGAACTAGATGAGCGCTATACCCGACTCACTGCGCGCAGGGATGTACTGAAAGCATTATTGGCAAACCGGCGCTTGACCGACGAAGCCGTT
>JBFZBE010000076.1:0-2560 GCA_041308685.1 Phycisphaerae bacterium | reverse complement strand
AAGAGCGCATCGCCGAGCGTCATTGAAATCGTGTGTGTTTTCAATAGCTTTCGCGTCAGCAGCGCAATCGGCCAGATCAATACGCCCATCAGCAAAAAGACTTCAAAGAGGTTCTGCATCGGCAGATGTTTGTACATGACCCACCGCACGATGTAGGCGGCTGTCGCGGCGGCAAAGGCGCACGCAAAGCAGGCCTGTACGATGCTGGGCCTGCGTTTGACGGCAGCGGCCATAAACGCCGCCGCATAGCCGGCCAGCGCCAGATAGATCAATACGCCCTGAAGATCGGTTTTAATGTGCATCGACGGCCTGCCTTTCGCGTCGGCGCAGCAGCGGCCGCAGCCAGAATTGCCCCAGCAAGCCGGCCGTCATCAGCGTATAGCCGGCAAAGACGCACCAGACGCCGCTGTCCGAGACGACCAGAATGCCGCTGTAGGCGCCGTTTTGGTCTTTGCCGAAAGTGCTTTGGTAAAAGTGATAGCCGCCGTAATACAGCGGGTCGTTGACGCGGATGGTCTTTTGTGCCAGCGTTTGGCCGTCTTTTTGCAGAATCAGCGTGCTGCGGTACTCTTTGGGCATTTGCGGGGGCAAAAACACCGTTACAAACGGCATATCGGGGGTAAAATGCGGCTCGAATCGCTCAAAGACGTACTGCGTTTCTACCTGGCCGTCGGGCATGGTAAATACCGCTTCATAGCCGGGGTTGTCGGCGGTCGCATCGCCTTCGACGCCGGAGACAGTGCCGTCTTGTTGGCGGACGATGCGTAAATTGGCGTATTTTTGCGTTACCTGTACGCGCACGCCGCTGTCAGCGGACAGCGCATAGACCTGGCCGTCCATGGCGGCGGGAAATCGGCCAATCAGTTCGCCGCGGGGGGTATAAACGCCCAGTGCGGGGATGTCGTAATAGGATACGCCGGTGTTGTCCAGATGCACCGAAAACGGCAGCATAAAGTCCTGTCCGTCGCGTTCGGCAACGACCGTGCTGCCGGATTGGCCTTGGTGCAGCAGGAGTGTGCCTTTGACCTTGGCTGCCGGAAAGCCGACGGCCGAGCGCAGTTTGTGCCCTGCCGCCGACCCCCACATCCCGCCGGCCAGCACCGCGATGCACCCAACGTGGCACAGCAATAACGCCGGCCTTTGCCACAGCGACCGCCAAAAGACAAGCCCTGCGACGAAAACCACAAATAAGACGATCCAGAATGCCGCCAATGGTGGAGAATTGAAAAACAGCCCCGCCTTGTCCGCCCCCAAAAACGCCCCCGTAATGCTGAAAAGGATCAGCATCAGCAGGATAAACAGTCCCAAATTCAATACAAGATAGCGGATTATGGCTTTTGGCATCGTGCGGGGATTATATCGCAACCGGCTCGCGGCGGCAAGAGAAATGCTGGTGGAATTTACATAACTATCTATTTAATAAACGCTTATATAAAACATCAAAAGCAGATATCAAAATGACAATGCAAAAATCAAAAAGGCCAAGCGCCGCCGTGTTCTGCGGGGCGATCCATTTTTTTTGATTATCTGCCGCCGAATCCGCCTTTTGGATTTGGAACAGAGGTATAGGAAACAACAGCGCGGCCGCGCAAGCTGCCCGATCAGGCGTTACCCCGTGGGTGTCGCCATCCGGCCCAGCACCTAAAACCGATGACTGGGATTTTACGAGTTGCAACCTCGTGGGGCGGTTTTAGGTGCGCGGCTCGGCTTTTGTTTCATGCGATTGCCCCAAAAAAGCGGATTGCTGTGTTGACAGTCCCGCTTTTGGGCGGCTATAATGCGTTGTTCTATAAAGGAGCCGCCGTGTGCGGCCGCCGTATCAAATTTTGGACTTATATTTCTTTTATACAATTAGGAGTTGTGCGAATGAAGGACCAACCGCTGGATACCCATGTCCACACCGACAAGGTGCCGGAGATCGAAAAGCTGTTCCGTGCGGCCATCAAGGCCGAGGCCAGCGACCTGCATCTGAAGGTCGGGATGCCCCCCAAGCTCCGCATCCACAGCAAGCTCAAAAGCACCACCGGCGAACCGATGACCGAACAGCAGATCGAGGATTTGGTTTTTGAGATCATGAGTCCCGATCAGAAAAAGTTTTTCCTGGAACACGGGGCGCTGGACTTTGCCTATCAGGTCGGTCAGATGGACCGCTTCCGCATCAACGCCTTCCGGCAGCGCAGCTATGTCAGTATGGCGGCTCGGCGCATCAGCGGGCGCATTCCGCCGTTTGCGTCGCTGCATGTGCCGCCGGTCGTCGAAAAGATCGCCGAAAGCCACGACGGCCTGGTGCTGGTAACCGGCCCGACCGGTTCGGGCAAAAGCACGACCATCGCCTCGATGATCGACCATATCAACACGACCACCGCGGCGCATATTGTAACGATCGAGGACCCGATCGAATTTCTGCACGTCGATAAAAAATCCATCGTTTCACAGCGTGAGATCGGCATCGACGTACCCAACTTCGAGGACGCCCTGCGCAGTATGATGCGTCAGGACCCGGACGTGGTGCTGGTCGGCGAAATCCGCGACAACACCACGCTGACGGCGGCGATGCGTG
>JBFZBE010000075.1:0-8358 GCA_041308685.1 Phycisphaerae bacterium | reverse complement strand
TACCGCATCAGCGTCAAGTAATAGCCGCTGCTCTGGACGGGGAAGCTCTTGTAGCGGCCTTGGTAGAGATGCCCGATGCCGACGGTCTTGTGGGCTGTGTGCCAGCGGTGCGAGTGCGTGGACGTGATCCATTTCATAAACGCCGACAGGTCGCCGTCGGCCCGCGGCCACAGCACCAAGTGCCAGTGGTTGCTCATCAGGCAGTAGCCGCACAGCCGCATCCCGAACCGCTCGACGCCCTCGGCCAGCACCGCCTCAAACGCCGCAAAATCCAGCGCCGTCTTGAAGATACGCAGCCGACCGTTGGCCCGGTTCAGGACATGGTACACCATGTCGCCTTTGTCAATTCGTTTTTGTCGCGGCATAATCGGCCATTATACCCCTTCCAGGCCACCTGTCAACACTAAAAAGGTGTCTGACCCCTTAAATTCTCCCGGCGTCACTGTCAGACGGCCGGGCGGCGCAGTACGATGCCGCAATGACGCCACTGGCTGACAAATTGTGCGTGTGAAATGCGGCACAGGCCGACCGCGGGATCGGCCAGCAGTACCTCGGTCGGGGTGATTTGCAGAACCGCCACGCAATGATCGCCCCACAGTGAGTCGCGCATCACCGCCAATAAAAACGCGCCGTGAGGAATCTGCGCGGGACAATCAAAAAATCCAAAACTGCACTCCAGCCCCTGCGGCTGATAGCGCATGCGAATGGCCTGATAGAGCGTCCAGGGCGAAACGCCGATGAGCGGGCTGGTGCGCGCATCCACCGCCAGCGCGCCGTGGTCGGCGTCAAAGCCCAGTTGCCGCAAGGCGGTCGCCGCCGCCGCCGCGCCGCAGGTAAACGGCTGACCCTGACGGCAGACGCCGTCGGCATCCCACTGCGCAGGCATCGCCGCCAACTGCCGCTGCATCGCGGCCGGTGCGACGAACGGCACGATCGTCAGCGCCGCAATAAACAGCGCCATCACAATACACGCGGCCATCCGCACGCCGGGGCGCGTCAATTGCTCCAGCGGCGTTGTCAGCCCCAGCGTGATCGCAAACACCAGCAGCACAAACCGCCCGCGTCCGGCCGCCAGCGCATACAGCGGCGGCCAGTGATGCGCCAAGGCATCCATACGCCCAAGCAGCGTCAGAGCAACCAGCAGAAAGGTTATCAGCATCGCCGCCGTGCGCGGCACTGCGCCGCGGCGCGAAGCCAGCGAACCCAGCAGAATACCCGCCGCCGCGATGACAAACACCCCCAATGTTTCCAGCCACAATAGCATCACAATTGCCGTCTAAACAGAGTTTTTCCCACCGCTTTTATTCTACCGCAAACCGCGTCCGAATTCAAGAAAATTAACAGCCCAACTGTGCATCTCGCAACATTATCGGAACTAAAAAGCAAATAGACAACTGCGGAACAGATTTTCATCAAAAGTTGGGCGGCGCCTGCCGCCGCTGCCGTCCTATAAAACAAGGACTTTGACGCTGTACGGCAGGCCAAAACCGTAGAATTACGGATACGGCGAGAAAACCTCGAACTACCGTTGCGAATAGGCCTTAAGAGCGGGGTTTTCTTGGACGAAACATAGAACAAGCATACGTTTTGAAAAGAGCAAAAATAATGAAATTTCAAAAAATCAAGACCATCCGTGAAAAACTGATTATGGTAATTATGTCCAGTTGCGTCGCATCGCTGGCGATCACCGGAGGGGCATTCGTTGTCTGGAGTTTCTTTTCATTTCGCAATGCGACGCTGCAGTCGCTTGGTGTGTATGCGGAAATGACCGCCCAAAACTGCAAGCCGCTGCTGCTGGACGGCAACACCGAACGCGCATCCGAAATCCTCAAAGCATACCAGGCCAAACCGACGATTCTTCACGCCTGTCTGTACGACGCCCAGGGAGAGCATTTTGCCGATTATGCTGCGAACGGCGTATCTCATAAAGACGATTATTTCGACAAAAATGACCACTGGAAAGATCATCGGCATCTGACCGTTGTTCAAAAAATCCAGGACAACGGCCAGCCGCTGGGAACGCTGGTGCTCTGCTCTAATTATTCCGATGTGTATGAAAATCTTACCAACAATGCGGCGATCATCGTGATGGTGGTCGGGTTTGCCGGCCTGATGGGCTATCTGCTGGCGCTGCGTTTGCAGGGGCTGATCTCCCGGCCGCTGCAGACAGTGGTGCAGATCACGCGCCGCATCGCCGAAAATAAACACTATGTCCAGCATGTGCAGAAAACATCCGACGATGAGGTCGGCGAACTGATCGATGCGTTCAATGAGATGCTTGTCGCCATTCAGGCCGAGATCGACCACCGCTGCAAAACGCAGCGCGAGCTGGAAAACCACCGCGATCATCTCGAAGAGATGGTGCAGGAACGCACCGCCGAGATGTATCGCATCAACCAGCAGCTCGAAGTGGCGGCTGAAAAGGCCAACCTGATGGCCAAGCAGGCCGACAATGCCAACCGCACCAAGAGCGAGTTTCTGGCGAATATGAGCCACGAGATTCGCACGCCGATGAATGCGATCATCGGCTTTAGCGAGCTGCTGGCCGAAGAAACGCTGACCGAACAGCAGGCGTTTTTCAACAACACCATATTGAACAGCAGCCAGAATCTGCTGCAGCTGATCAACGACATTCTGGATTTTTCCAAGATCGAAGCGGGCAAGCTGAAAACCGAAATCGTGGACGTCCCAACCGAGCCGTTCCTTGCCGAACTGGAATCGTTTATGCGCCCGATGGCGATTAAAAAGAAGGTGGCCTTTGAGATATTGCGCTGCGACCGGCTGCCCTCAGTGCTCAAAACCGACCCGGTGCGGATGCGGCAGTGCCTGATCAACCTGATCGGCAATGCCGTCAAGTTCACCGACGCCGGACATATTTTTGTGAACATACAGACCGAAACCATCAAAGACAAAGACTTTATCCGCTTTGATGTGGAAGACACCGGCATCGGCATTCCCAAAGACAAGCAGGAGCAGATTTTCAACGCCTTCTCGCAGGCCGACAATTCGACCACCCGCAAATACGGCGGCACCGGTCTGGGGCTGACTATCACCCGGCAGTTGGCCAAGCTCTTAGGCGGCGATCTGCGATTGGTCAGCGAACCGGGCAAGGGCTCGACATTTTCCCTGCTGATCCCCGCCGGTGTAGATATCAACCGGGCGGACACCGCCGAGCCGTACGATGTCATCGACGCGATCCTCGACAGCGCCGCCATGCCCATTCCGCCGGCAGTTCCGGCCGGCCGCGTGCTGATCGTCGAAGATACCCACGCCAATCAGGAGCTGATCCGCGTGTTGATCGAGCGGATGGGGCATTATGTGCGCATAGCCGAAAACGGCAAAGAAGCGCTGGACATTCTGGATCAGGAGTGCTTCGACCTGGTGCTGATGGATATGCAGATGCCGGTGATGAACGGCTACGATGCGACCCGCGCAATCCGCCGCCGCGGGCTGACCATACCGGTTATCGCGCTGACGGCCCATGCGATGAAAGGCGACGACCAGCGATGCTACGAGGCCGGCTGCAGCGGCTATCTGAGCAAACCGGTCAACCGCGAAAAACTCAAAGCCGCCATCGATCTGGCCATCAGCCCCAAACACCCCGCCGCCCGCGAGCGGGAATAACCGAAATTCACAATTGAGATCGCAAAAAGAGCAGGTCAGATGCGCCCGGCCAGCCAGCTTCGCGCCAATGCTTCTTCGTCAACGGCAAAGCACCTGACCTGGGCGTTGCGGCGGCCTTCGCCAAAAAACATCAGCATCTGATCGTTCCATTTTTCGGCGACAACAACGGCGATCTTGTTGACATACGGATCGCCCTTGTACATAAAGGTCAAATCACCCCAGTCGCCTGCGTTGTCCCAGCCGGTAAACTGCGCCGCGCGGATCAAAGCATTCACCTTACCCGACTCCGGGATTTTCCCGCCGGTCTGTTCGATGGTTTTCTGGTCGTCATAGGTATAGACGCCGCTGAGGGTGATCACATACAAGTCCGGTTTTTCCTGAATGATCGTAACACTCATCGCAGTGCCTTTCGTTTTCAAGATAGCGCAGAGGCAAACACGTCGGTTTGTCTATGCCGTTGGTTATTTTTGCTCTTCAAGCCACTCAAAAACTGCATCTATAAAATCCTTCGCATTGTTTATAATCTGGACAATCTCAGCGTCGTCAAAAGAAGCAGTACTTTCATAATCGCCAAGCTGGCGTTTTTCAAAGGCGCGGTTGAGGTTGCGTCCCATTTCTTTAGGAAACACGCCGGACTTGACAAAAAATTCACCAAACGCAGACAAAACACCTCTGTGTGAAGAATGTGTCATCTCCTTGAGTCAACAGCGCTGCTTGTGCCGCAAAAAACATCGCATAATAAACGCGCGATACCGCGGAAGAGGAATCACCATCGTGCCAAAGGATTTCCGCACTGCGAAGGTAACGGTAAGCTTTCTGCATCAATGTGTCGCTTTCGCTCATGCCTTAATCCCTTCTTTTCGGATGTTGATCAGCAGCGGGCTTTTGCGGTTGCGAAAATCGTTTTCCGAGACTGGATAGACCGACAGCAGGACATTGGCTTCAAGATTGATGTCGGTGATGATGTCGATCATGTGATCGATCTCAAGGCCGGGTTTGATGGGACCTTCAAGCACAACGGCAATATCGATGTCCGAATCGTCGGTGGCCTCATTTCTGGCCCACGAGCCAAACAAGACCAGCTCCTTGAGCTTGTCTCCATAGAGCGGCCGCAGACGGCTTTTGAATTCGCTTAAAATGGGTTTAATGTTTGTCATCGTGTTCCATTGTCCTTTTCATGAGATGGGCTTAGTCCCACTTCAGCACGGCTCCGGTGTCGGCGCTGGTGGCCATGGCGGCATACTTGGCCAGACAGCCGTAGGTGATGCGCGGCGGGCGCGGTTTCCAGGCGGCCTTGCGTTTGGCCAATTCGGCCTCCGACAGTTCCACGCGGATCGTACGGCTGGGGATGTCGATATGGACGATATCGCCGGGGTTGACCAGCGCGATCGGGCCGCCGACGGCCGCTTCGGGGCTGACATGGCCGATGCAGGCGCCGCGCGTGCCGCCGGAGAAGCGCCCGTCTGTGACCAGTGCGACCGATTCGCCCAACCCCGCCCCCATAATATAGCTGGTGGGGCTGAGCATTTCCTGCATACCGGGGCCGCCTTTGGGGCCTTCGTAGCGGATGATGACGACATCGCCGGATTTGACCTTGCCGCCGAGGATGCCGGCGCAGGCCTCTTCCTGACTTTCAAAGATGACGGCCGGGCCGGAGTGCGTCTGCATCGCGGCCGCAACACCGGCGGATTTGACCACGCAGCCGTTGGGGGCGAGGTTGCCCTTGAGGATCGCAAGCCCGCCGGCCTTGGAGTGGGCATTTTCGACCTTATGAATGCACTCGGTATTTTTAATGGCGGCGGCGGCGATGTTCTCGCCGAGTGTCTTGCCGGTTACGGTCTTGCAATCCAGCGTCAGCAGATTAGGGATCGAGCTGATCTCCTTGAGGATCGCGCTGATGCCGCCGGCGGCGTCCACGTCTTCAATGTGCCAGGCGCTGGACGGCGAGACCTTGCAGATGTTGGGGCATTTATTGCTCAGGGCGTTGATGCGATCTAAATCATATTTGATGCCCGCCTCGTTGGCGATGGCCAGCGTGTGCAGGACCGTGTTGGTCGAGCCGCCCATGGCCATATCGAGAATGAAGGCATTGTCGATGGCCTTTTCCGTAACAATATCGAGCGGCTTGAGGTCTTCTTTGACCAGTTCCACGATCCGCCCGCCTGCTTTTTTGTATAAGTCCTGTCGTTTGGGGTCGATGGCCAACACAGTGCCGTTTCCGGGCAGGGCCAAACCGATGGCCTCGCACAGGCAATTCATGCTGTTGGCGGTGAACATCCCCGAACAGCTTCCCTGTGTTGGACAGCCCGCGCATTCCAGTTCGTTTAGCCGGTCTTCGGTGATTTTGCCGGCGTTGTACTGGGCGACACCCTCAAAAATTGTGATCAAATCGGCGACTGTACCGTCTTTGGTCTTGCCCGCGGCCATCGGCCCGCCGGAGACAAACAGCGTCGGGATGTTCAGCCGCATCGCGGCCATCAGCATTCCCGGCACGACTTTGTCGCAATTGGGGATACAGATCATCCCGTCAAAGCAGTGCGCCCGGCACATGGTTTCGACGGCGTCGGCGATAATCTCGCGGCTGGCCAGCGAGTATTTCATCCCGCCGTGACCCATGGCGATGCCGTCGCAGACGGCGATGGTGTTAAACTCAAACGGCACGCCGCCGGCGGCACGGACGGCCTGTTTGATGACCTGAGCGACCTCGTGCAGGTGTACATGGCCGGGGACGATGTCGCAATAGCTGTTGGCGATGGCGATAAACGGCTTTTTGAGGTCGTCGCCCTTAAGGCCGCAGGCACGCAGCAGCCCGCGGTGCGGGGCGCGTTCAAACCCTTTTTTGACAATATCACTTTTCATTATTCAGTTCTCCAGAATCTTGTTTGAACGCAGATTTTATCGAAAACACCGGGCAATTACAAACGAATAATCAGACTGTTTGATAACCAGCAAAGTTACCGTATAGGCGATCAATACCTGCCACGGGAGGACGGGGATCAGCAGGAGCAGGTCGCGGCGACTTTCGTTTGTTGCCGCGCAGAACGACCGCCGGCTCGATTTGGTTTCAATCGGACCCCAGAATCCGAACGGCCGTATCAGCCGGTAAAAGTGAACCAGTCCCAGCGTCATAATCGCAAATGAGGCGATGCAGCTTACCCTGCGAAAACTAACACGGCTATCGTTTGGCTGCCAGCAGGGTATCGATGGCTTTCAGTTCGTCCGCTGCAAACTCCAGTTTTTTCAATGCCCCCAGGCAAGCTGTCAACTGTGCACTGCGGCTGGCGCCGATGAGGGTTGAGGTTATCGCCGGATGCCGCAGCGTCCAGGCCAGCGCCATCTGTGCCAGCGTCTGGCCGCGGTCGGCGGCAAGGGCGTTGAGTGCATTGAGCGTGTTGACCAGTTCGGGCGTAACGGCCTCTGTTTTCAGATAGCCCCAGGGCTTGGCCGCCCGCGAATCGGCGGGAATGCCGTGCAGGTATTTATCCGTCAGCAGCCCCTGTGCCAGCGGGCTAAAGCCGATGCATCCGACGCCCAGCTCGGCCAGCGTATCGAGCAGGCCGGAGGTTTCGGCATCCCGCCAGAGCATCGCGTATTTGGGCTGGTGAATCAGCAGCGGTATGCCCCGTTCTTTGAGCAGGGCGGCGGCCTGTCGGGTCTGCGCGGGCGGATAGTTCGACACGCCGACATACAGCGCCTTGCCCAGGCGCACGGCCTGCGCCAGCGCGTCCATCGTCTCTTCCAACGGCGTGTCCGGGTCGAGCCGATGCGAATAGAAAATATCCACATACGCCAACCCCATCCGCCGCAGGGACTGATCCAAGCTGGCCAGGAGGTACTTGCGTGACCCCCATTCACCGTACGGCCCTGGCCACATCAGATAGCCGGCCTTGGTACTGATGATCAGTTCGTCACGATGGGCGGCCAGGTCGGACTTGAGAATCCGGCCAAAGGTCTCCTCGGCGCTGCCGGGCGGCGGGCCGTAGTTGTTGGCCAGATCGAAATGGGTGATCCCGCTGTCAAACGCCGTGTGGATCATCGCGCGGCTGTTTTCAAACGTATCGACGCCGCCAAAGTTGTGCCACAGCCCCAGCGAAATCGCCGGCAGTTTCAGCCCGCTGCGCCCGCAGCGGCGGTAGGGCACTTTGTCGTAGCGGTCGTTTTGCGGGACATACACGGCGGACATGGCGATGTTCTCCTGTGACAGCCGCTATTCGACGGCCGGCGGGGTGTGGGCAGCGGGACGATTGCCCTTGCGGCGGGGACGGCGGCGGCGTTTTTTGGCCGGGGCGGCCTCGGCGGCCGGGGCGTGTTTGGGGCCGTGTCCGGTCGAAGGACGCACGGCCTTGTGCGCATCGGGCGTTTCGCCCAGCCAGATCGGATTGATTTTGTTCTGATGCAGAATCCGCTTGAGCCGTCCCATATCGCGCGGGGTAAAGAACGTGATCGCGCGGCCTTTGCGTCCCATCCGGGCGGTTCGGCCGGTGCGGTGCGTATAGGCCTCGGCGTTCAGCGGAAAATCGAAGTTGACCACATGCGAGGCATGCGCAAAATCCAGCCCGCGCGCCGCGATGTCGGTGGCGATCATATACTGAATTTGCTGTTTTTTGAAGCGGCGAAACAAGCTGGTGCGTTTGTTCTGATCCTGGCCGCCGTGAATCATCTCGACCGAATCGACCTTCTTTTTGAGCTGACTGAACAGCGTCTCGCAGCCGTGCCGGCTGTTGCAGAACAAAA
>JBFZBE010000074.1:0-2810 GCA_041308685.1 Phycisphaerae bacterium | reverse complement strand
GCTCGTCTGTCTGCCGCGATTTCCCGGTGGCCTGGGAAGACGGCCAGCCCAACCCCCGCTGCGACGCGGCCCGTGTCCATTGGGGGCTGCCCCCGCTGCCGCCCCCCTCCCGCGGTACGCCATAGCCCTGCGGCCGATTTATCCATAAATCGGTCGTTGCTCACTGGAGCAACAAAAACTACCCGTCTTTAATCTGGTAATAACTGTGAACGGTTGCCAATCTTCAAAACATGGAAAAGCCATAGCGTCAGCCAGATTCAGCTGCGGCTGCTTCTGATCGCCAGATTTTTTGCAATCCTCCTATTCTACGAAAAAATCTATACCCCGCTGCTGCAAAAAGTTCATCAAAACTGCCAAAAAACACTCCGTGTGATGAAACTGATGCGCTATGTCAGCAGAAATCTCAACGCAATACCACAATTGCTTAAAGCGATCAGCGGTTCTGTAGAATGCATACGGGTCATCGCCAGATACTGTACCTATGACAAGCGAAAACGGCTGAACTTCATCGAAAAAGAAATCAAAATCTTGACAACCTTCGATGCCATGGAACACTTAAGTTGACGCATATGCCCGCTGGGGCTTGATAACCAGACAAACCGTTCACCGTGGGCTTGCGCCCACGGCCAAATGACTTACAACCCCTATCGGGGTTTAAGAAAAATAAACTGCCAGAAAATATTCTCACACACTTGAGCCGTTTTTACGCGGCGGCAACAGTGCGGGCGTCGTCGCGATTCTTCTTGGGGTGCGGCCGATCGGTCTGGAAGAGTTCGCGGGTCATCCAGCTTCCATTGGCGGCCGTCAGGATCGCATACGGGGCAATCCAGCTTAGCGCCAGGGCTGAAAAGATGCTGTAGGGAAACGCCCAGAGCGCATCAAAGCTTCTTCGCCGCAGGTAGTAGAACACACCCTGCACGGCCGCGGCGGTCAGCCCGCCGATGAGCAGCTTGACCGCCCACAAGTCCGGCCGTCCGAACAGGCACAGCACCGCGACAACCAGCGGCAGCCGCGGGATGGCCGTATCCAGCAGGCAGGTCATAAAATTCAGCCGTGCGCCAAGACGGCTGAACGCGCGGAAGTTTTGAAACACATACGTGGCCATAAAGAGCGTTTCGCGCACGTTGCTGCGCGCCCAGCGCAGCAGCATCTTGCAGAGCTGCTTGTAGCGGGTCGGCACGTTGGTATAGACAATCGCGTCCGATTGGAACTTGACGCTGTAGCCGTCTTTGAGGATAAAGTTGGTCATCGCGCGATCCTCGCCGATGGTCGAGTGCCGGCCCATAAACGTCTGGTTCAGCCAGGCGGCCAGATTGTCCATCAGCGGTTTTTTGCGATAGGCCGACAGCGCACCGGGCGTGCAGACGACGGTATCGGCCTGGCTCTGGCTGGCGCGGTGAAAATCGAAGGTGAACGCAAACGCCACATCCAATAGCCGTGGGATCAGTCCCTGATGCAGGTTCAGCACGCGCACGCAGCCGGCCACGCCGCCGACGCGGGCATCATGGCTGAACGGACTGATCAAACGGCGGATCGTATGCGGCTCGATGAGCGAATCGCTGTCGATGGTTACGATGATCTCGCCGGTGCTGCGCAGAAAGCCCTCGTAGAGCGCCTTGCGTTTGCCGCCGTTCTGAGGCATACGGATTGCGGTGATGCGGCTGGGAAAACAGCGGGCGGCTTTTTCGATCCAGCGCCAGGTGTCGTCTTTGCTGCCGTCATCGACGGCGATGATCTGCAGTTTATCAAAGGGCATATCGCTGCGTACGACGCTGCGCAGCGTGTGCAGCACCTGTCGGCCTTCGTTGTAGGCCGGCACGATCACTGTGCAGGTCAGCAGTTCGGCGTCGGTGCAGGCCGGCGCCGGACGATACCGCGCTACCAGATACAGTCGCCAGACAAACACCGAACCGTAGGCGATAAACAACGCCTTACACAGCACGATGTAGCCGATGCCGGCCGTCGATTGCAACAGCGACCGGTAAAACCGCGCCAGCTCCGGCACGCTGTGCTGCACCACCCAGGCCGCACCGAGCATCAGCAGCGCAACGACCCATTTGGCGGTGCGGCCGCCGGCATCGGAGATGTCGGTCAGGTCGCCAAGCCGTTCTTTTGTTTCGGGTATTAATTGCCCAAAACGTCCGTTAAGTCCGCTTAAAAATGAGGAGTACGAGTACAAATTGGTAGATTTTTGCATAGACTCTCCTGGGAACGGCGGATCGACCCTGCTATAGAGTCGCCGTTCCAATCGCCCAAAACTACGTTATATCGAGTATGCACCCAATAGACACAGTTGATATCCTATTGAATAGATAAAACTAAATTATACCTCATTTCCGTGTGAAAGTCAAGCCCCTGCCGAAAAAAACAAATACGAGCAATTAAAATGCCATTATCAGATTACCATATATCAGAAAAAAATGCAATTTTTGCGTATAATATCGTTGCAGTAATGTTCCACGCACAAAAAATTTTCGACTCTTTTTTTAAGGTGCATATACTGCCCATTATGCACCAAAACTCGAAGCTGCGATTGCAGTAATTTAGAACATAATACGTACCGGCGGGGACATTTGCGGTCATTTGCTGGCATTTTTTATGGATTAGCGATGTTGCAAGTCTTCTATGAAATCCGCCGTAACTGTTGAAAATTGCGCACGTTAGGCACTTCTTGGCAGGTGCTGTCCGATGGGGTCAAACAGCGGGCGATCGGAATCGAACCGACATGGCCAGCTTGGAAGGCCGAGCGATATTAAACACAAGTGTTTATTTTATAGACAGTTAAATCTTATTCAAGCACGACTTGCAGT
>JBFZBE010000073.1:0-5634 GCA_041308685.1 Phycisphaerae bacterium | reverse complement strand
GGAAGGGCCATCGCTCAACAGATAAAAGGTACTCCGGGGATAACAGGCTGATCGCCTCCGAGCGTTCATAGCGGCGAGGCGGTTTGGCACCTCGATGTCGGCTCATCACATCCTGGGGCTGAAGGTGGTCCCAAGGGTTTGGCTGTTCGCCAATTAAAGTGGTACGCGAGCTGGGTTCAGACCGGCGTGAGCCAGGTCGGTCCCTATCTGCCGTGGGCGTAGGAATTTTGAAGGGACGTTTCCTTAGTACGAGAGGATTGGGAAGCACCGACCTCTGGTGTACCAGCTGTCGCGCTAGCGGCACCGCTGGGTAGCTATGTCGGGAAAGGATAACCGCTGAAAGCATCTAAGCGGGAAGCCTACCCTAAGACGAGAATTCCATAGACTTAGAGTCTTGAAGAGCCCTGGAAGACTACCAGGTTGATAGGCCGGGTGTGTAAGCGGCGAAATCCGCTCAGCTAACCGGTACTAACGCTCGACGACTTGACCATATCAATCATGGATTGATGTGGGCCTGATATTCGCACAGGTTTGCGTATTTGCGAATCGCTCATTCATATCCATTATGTACTTGTATAATTTAAGAGAGAAGCGGCTTATGGCCGCTCACAAACTTCCTGGTGACCTTACGGTCGGGGAAACGCCTGATCCCATTCCGAACTCAGTAGCTAAGCCCGACCGGCCGATGATAGTCCTCACGGGCGAAAGTAGGTGATTGCCAGGTTTTATAAAGGCCGATTCGTTCATGCGAGTCGGCCTTTCCCTTTTTTGGGGGTTGCTGTGCCGCGCGGTTTGTGGTACACTGTCAAGCCGATAAGAGCAATACAGAATCGCACATTCAGGATGCGGCTTATGCAGACGCGACGATTGGGCAAAACGGAATTGAACATCACGGCGATCGGGCTGGGAACCTGGGCGATCGGCGGGCCGTGGCAGTATGGCTGGGGGCAGCAGGATGACAACGATTCGATCCGCACGATTTTGGCGGCGGTGGACGGGGGCGTCAACTGGCTGGATACGGCGCCGATCTACGGCTGCGGGCATTCCGAAACCATCGTTGGCCGTGCACTGCGGCAGATGCGCCAAAAACCGCTGATCGCCACCAAGTGCGGGTTGATCTGGAACGACAAACGCGAAAAAATCAACTGTCTGGACACCGCCAGCATTATGCGCGAGTGTGAAGACAGTCTGCGCCGGCTGGGGGTGGAGGCGATCGATCTGTACCAACTGCACTGGCCGCAGCCGGAAGCGCAGCTTGAGGAGGCCTGGGAGGCGATGGCCCGATGCGTGCGGCAGGGTAAGGTGCGGTATCTGGGGGCGTCCAATTTCACGACAGCGCATTTGGAGCGTGCGGCCAAGGTGCATCCGGTCGCGTCGATTCAGCCGCCGTACAGTATGCTGCGGCGGGATATCGAGAGCGCATTGCTGGGCTATTGCGACCGTAACGCCATTGGGATCGTCTGTTACAGCCCGATGCAGAAAGGCCTGCTCAGCGGCACATTCAGTGCGGCCAAAATGCAGGCCTTGCCGCCCGATGACCACCGGCACAATGACCCGATGTTCCAGGGCGACCGATTGCGTGCAATTTTGGCGCAGGTCGATGCGCTGCGTCCGATCGCGGCGCGCTGCGGTAAGACGGTCGGTCAGTTGGCGATCGCCTGGACGCTGCGGCATTCGGCGATGACCTCGGCCATCGTCGGGGCGCGAACGCCCGAACAGGTCGCCGCCCTGCTGCCGGCGGCGGATTGGGCGCTGGACGCGGATACGATTGCACAGATTGAAACAGTTTTGCAACATCGTTAGGAAAAATTTTAAGCATTAAATTCTAAAACTTGAACACGTTCAAAAATAGAAAAATCAAAAAAGAAAACACGGATGCTTATTTTTTGAATTTGAATTTTTTATTTTGATATTGTTTATGATTTAGTGCTTAGGATTTATAATTTTGAATCAAAACAATCGAAATGAGTGATGGGCTAAAGCCCATCCTACGAACTACTTATGATAGAAGCGGTTGTACAGGTCAGCGGCGTTACGTTTTACCGCAAGGAACGCGCGATTTTGTCGGGGATCGACTGGCGGATCGACAAGGGGCGTCATTGGGCGCTGCTGGGCGCTAACGGGTCGGGCAAGACGACGCTGCTGAAAATCATCTGCGGCTATGAGTGGCCGACATTCGGGTCGGTGCAGGTGCTGGGACAGCGATTTGGCGCCTGTGATGTGCGCAAGCTGCGCAAGCTCATCGGCTGGGTCAGCTCAGCGATGTGTCAGCAGCTTCCCGGCCACGATACGGCAGTGCAGGTGGCCGCTTCCGGCCTGGAGGCCAGCATCGGATTGTACCGCACCTTTAAGCCGGCCGAGCTGGATAAAGCGCAGGCGGTGCTGGCGCATCTGGGCGCCGAAGGCGTTGCCGGCCAGCGGTATAACACACTTTCGCAGGGCGAACAGCAGAAGGTGCTGATCGCCCGCGCATTGGTCCACGACCCCAAACTGCTGATTCTGGACGAGCCGTGCATCGGGCTGGACCCGGCGTCGCGCGAGCGGTTTTTGCAGGATTTGGATGCGTTTGCCGCCCGTGCCGAAGCGCCGACGATGGTGCTGGTAACGCATCATATCGAGGAAATACGTCCCTGGGTCAGCGAGGTGATGATGCTCAAAGACGGCAAAGTCCTTGCGCAGGGCGAGCCGCAGGAAACGATCACCGGCGCCAAGATCGGCGAGCTGTTCGGCTGTCAATGCCGCGTGGGCAAAAGCGAAAACGGCTATTGGCTGCGGATGGAAACAACATAGGGAATGAAGAATGCTGAATGAAGAATTAAGAAAAATGCATTGTTGATCCATCTTACATTCTTCATCCTTCATTCTACATTCTTAATTCTTAATTTATAACGATGATAGAATGGACAGGCGATAATACGGCGGGGTTTGCGGTGATGAGCCGGCAGGCGGCGCGGGACTTTGACGCCTGGGCGATCCAAGCGGTCGGCATCGCCGGTGCGGTATTGATGGAAAACGCCGGCCGCGGGGCGGCAGAGGTCGTCGCCGATGTGCTGGGGTTTTCGGCCGGACGGGCGATCGTCTTCTGCGGCGGCGGCAACAACGGCGGCGATGGGTTTGTCATTGCCCGTCATCTGCACAATCGCGGCGGCCGCGTGCAGATCGTCCTGTGTGCCGACGCGGCGCAGCTATCCGGCGACGCTCGGGGCAATTATGACATCTGCCGGCGGATGCATTTGCCGATAACGCCGCTGGATGTCCATTCACCGCACTTGCTGACGGCCGTCAACACGCTGTGCGACGGCTGTGATGTGATTGTTGATGCGCTGTTCGGCACGGGGTTGAGCCGTCCGCTGGATGAGCCGATGGTGCGGCTGATCAGCGGCCTGAATGCCCGGTGTTTGCCGATCGTCGCTGTTGATATCCCGTCCGGGCTGGATTGCGATACGGGATTGCCATTGCCGGTGTGCATCGAGGCGGCCGCAACTGTTACCTTCGGCGGGCTTAAACAGGGGTTTGTCAAAAACCCCGCGTCGCGGACAGCGACAGGACGCATTTTTGTTGTATCCATCGGCATTGAGCCGTCTGAACATAAGGATAACGACTAATGCCATTTCCAGTAATACGGTTTCGTTTTTGTGGTTAAGTAAAAAGTAAAAAGTAAAAAGGCAAAAGTGCAAGGAAAAAGGTAAAAAGAACGGTATATTGTCCAGAGGTGGGCATTCACTGACTGCTTTTTATCTTGTGCAAAAAAGGATGCTTGACACTGGATGTGCTGGGCGGCCTTTGATTTTTACTTTTACATTGTACTTTTTCCCTTTGCCTTTTCCCTTTTGCCTTGCGATAAACACAAAACACCGTTATTGTAAACGGCACTAACCTCTATTTTTCAGGAGACAATTATGAAGCGACTGCACCAAAAAATGGCTGTCTATGGATTGAATCTCCTTATTGGCTTAGCGGCGTATGCCGCCGCGCAGCCGGAGGCCGCCGTTCCGTATGCCGGTGGAACCGGTGATTATCCGCCGCGGCTTCGGCGGGCGGATTCCTTTTTCGGCATCCATTTTGATTTCCACGCGGGCGCTCACAATACCGAGATCGGCAAGGATGTTACGCCGGAAATGGTCCATGCCATCATTGACAAGGTCAAGCCGGATTATATCCAAATCGACTGCAAGGGGCATGCCGGCTATTCGAGCTACCCGACAAAGGTCGGCAATCAGGCGGGCGGTTTCGTCAAAGATCCATTGCGCATCTGGCGCGAGGTGACGGCGCAGCGCGGCGTGTCGCTGTTTATGCACTATTCGGGCGTCTGGGACAACAGGGCGATCGAAGTGCATCCCGACTGGGCGGTTGTCAATGCCGACGGCCAGCGGGATAAACAAAAGACATCGGTTTTCGGGCCGTATGTCGATCAACTGCTGATCCCGCAGATCAAAGAGCTGCGCAATGAATACGGTGTGGATGGCTTCTGGATTGACGGGGAATGCTGGGCGACGGTGCCGGACTATAACCCCGCCGTCATCGAGCGGTTCAAGCAGCAGACCGGCATTACGGAGATTCCCGATGCGCCGGGCAAGCCGTACTGGTATGAATGGATGCAGTTTCACCGGAAGGGCTTTGTCGATTACGTGCGGCATTACACCGAGATTCTGCATCGCGACTGTCCGGGACTGCAATTGACCAGCAACTGGGCGTTTTCGTCGATGATGCCCGAGGCGGTAACGGTCGATCTTGATTATCTCAGCGGCGACTATACACAGCAGGACAGTGTGCGCGAGGCGCGTTGGCAGGCCCGGTGTCTGCGGGGGCAAGGCAAGCCGTGGGACTTGATGGCGTGGGGGTTTTCCGGCAAGTGGGACCACCTCGGCTGGCGCAGCACCAAGACCGCCGCACAGCTCAACCGTGAAGCGGCGCAGGTATTGGCGGCCGGCGGCGGGTTTCAGTGCTATTTCGGTCAGCGCGGCGATGCGTCGGTGCGCCTGTGGCAGATGGATGTGCTGGCCGAGACGGCGGCATTCTGTCGGGAACGGAAGGTCTATTGCCATCGCGCTGAATCGGTGCCGCAGATCGCCCTGTTTTACAGCTCCGAGGCACTGTACCGAAAACAGGAACTGGTCTATAACCCCGGCGGACGCTGGGTTCCGATCCGCGGCATTCTTCACGCACTGCTGGACAACCAGCAGCAAGTGGATGTGGTGATGGAACATCAGCTCAAAGGCCAATGCAAAAAGTATCCGGTCATCGTGTTTCCGCAGTGGGACTATATCGATCCGCAGTTGTATCAGGAATTGGTTGACTATGTGCAGAACGGCGGCAACCTGCTGATTATCGGGACGGACAGCGTCAATCTGTTCAAAGAACCGCTGGCGGCAGTGTCGCTGAAATCACAACCCGACATGGTACGCTGGCTGCATTACAACGGAATCGGCGCTGGGATGAAGGCCAATATGCTGCAGGCGGAACTGCCCTCTGACGCCAAGCCGATCGGTACATTGGAACAGGACGATCATCCGCCGCTGGGCGGCGCATGGCCGGCCGGTTCGGTGCGGCCGCTGGGCAAGGGCAAGATCGCCGCGATTTATGCCGATATGGGCTGGCTGTATTATGACGCCACCACGACGGTGATGCGCGATT
>JBFZBE010000072.1:0-3044 GCA_041308685.1 Phycisphaerae bacterium | reverse complement strand
CCTGAAAGCCGATATCGGAACACTCAGCAGCGCTGCGGGCGCGATCGACATCAAAAACGGCGCCGAGGTCTATGGCGATGTCTATATCGGGCTTAACGCCGATCCGACCAAAGCGGTCTCTAAGGGCGGCGACAGCATAAAAGGCGAGATTTTCAAAAATCCCAACCCAACAACCGTCAAGACCCCCAAGTCGCCGTCGCTGCTTTCAAAGGGTAAGATCAGCGGCAATAATGTTACGCTCAATGCCGCCGACAGCGGAACGTACAGCGGTATTGAAATATCCAACAATGGCAAGCTGAATATCAACGGAAACGTTTTACTCAATGTAACCGGCAAGATTGAACTGAAAAACAGCGCCGAAGTGATCATTGCCAGCAATGGGTCGCTGACGCTGTATCTGGCGGGGAATCTGGAGGCCAAAAACTCCTCGGGTTTTACCAACGAAAGTAAAGTGCCCGCCAAGTTCAAACTTTACGGCACAGGAAACAACCAAACCATCGAACTGAAAAACAGCGCCGATTTGTACGGCGTCGTCTATGCCCCGAATGCCAGTATGGAACTGCATAACGGCGCTAATGTCTATGGTGCACTGGTCGTAAATGATCTGGAGATGAAAAACAGCGGCAATCTGTTTTATGATGTGGCCTTGAAGAATGTCAATCTGGCCGATCCGGAAGCACAGTTTCGCGTTGTGCAGTGGGAAGAATTATAGGCCATGGATTATCAGACGTTTTTTTTTGGTTAAGTCGTGCCATTTTTACTCCGATTAAACCGGCAGGATTGTTGCAGAAAGGTTTGCAGAGATGAAATTGCTGGAAAAGTGGATCAATTCGACACAGAATGGGCTGTGCGGGCTGGATATCGGCTCTGCGGCCGTCAAGCTGGTGAATCTGCGTAAGGGCTCATCGGGCTGGACGGCGGCGTGTGCGGCCTGGGCGGAAATTGAATCGTCCGGCGATGCGTCCGATAAAGAGCCGTGTTCCGATGTATTGGAAGCGGTTCGCCGCTGTGTACAGCAGGTTCCGGCGGGGTTTGCCCGGTATGCGGTTTCCGGTCTGAGCGGGCCGGATGCGGCGGTACGCGGGTTCAATTTTCCGCCGATGCCGATTGCGGCTGTCGAGCAGGCCGTGCGCTTTGAGGCACAGCAGGTCTGTCCGATGGACATTCGCCACAGCGTACTGGATTATCAATTGATGCAGTCGGCCGACACGCAGGCCGTGCAAAAACGCAGCGGCGTGATGGTGGCCGGCACCGAGCAGGCCATCAGCCAGCGCAGCCGACTGGTCAAAGAGGCCGGCTCGTCGCTTGCGCTGCTGGACGCCGAAGGGCTGGCGGCGCTGAATTGCCTGGCGGAGCTGGAGCCGCTGGACAGCTATCAGACCGTCGTGCTGATCGATATGGGGATGCGCTACACCAATATTATCATTTTAGGCCCGAGCGGCCAGCCGTTTGTCCGGGATATCGACAGCGGCGGCACGGGGGTCATTGCACAGATTGCCAAAACGACCGGACATACGATCCAGCAGGTGCATGAGGCCTTGTGGCCGACACGCCCCGGCTCGGCGCCGGCGGCGATTTTGGCAACGCTCTATGAGGCGGTGCGTCCGGCGGTGCAAAGCACGACCGAAACGCTGAAGTTTTACGCCTCGCAGGAAAAAACGCCGTTTGCCGAAAAGGTCTATTTGTGCGGCGGCGGAGCGTTGGTCAAACCGCTGGTCGAACTGCTCAGCGATGCGCTGCCGACCGAGGTGGTCGTATTCGATCCGTTCAAGAAAATCCGCGTTGACGAGGACACCGTCGGCGCCGCACTGCTGCGGCAGCGCGGGCCGGCGTTTGTAACGGCGGCGGGTTTAGCGATGAGGACAGTATAACCATGTTTGAAATAGATATGCTCAAAGGCAAAGCACGGCCGTACAAACCCAGCCCAAAGCGGGTTGCGGCAGCCGCTGTACTGCTGGCAATACCAAGCATCGCGGCGATGGTTTACGCAGCCGGCCTTCAGCGCGATCGGGCCGAGCTGGCGACGATCCGCAAAATGGCCGATGACAACCAGGTGCGATTGGCCGGATTTGCCGACGATATGGAGTTTTTGACCGGCCTGCGGCGTCAGATCGATACGGTGTCGCTGTCGCTGGCCGATGTCGGACAGGCGCTGCGCTATCGGGTGGTAACGTCCGAGATGCTGACGGCGATCGCACAGGAACTGCCGGCGACGGTAACGCTGCGGGAAATGACCCTGCGCCGCACCGGCACGCGCGACCGCAAAACCGATGAGGCGGGCAACGCACGGTTTGAGACCACCGTGCGGCGCGGATTGAATCTGACGCTGTGCGGCGATGAATCCCGCGACGGTGATGCGGCGGTGCAGCAGTATATCGATCGGCTCAAGGCGGATGCGGCATTTGCGCCGCGGCTGGTAGATATCCGCACGGCCTCACGGCAGCAGCAGGAACTGGACGGCCGCAGCGCGATGGTCTATCAATTGGAAATAACCTTCAAAGATCAAAGGTAAAGACCGATGAAGCTGAAATTATCTGTTTATCCGCTTGCACTGGCAGCCGTATGGGTGCTTTGTCTGGCGCTGATCGGGTCGGGAACGCTGCTGATCGCACCGGCCAACAAGGCGGCTCTCGATAAGGCACGCGGCGATTTGCTGGAATCGCAGGACAAACTGGCGTTTGCCCGCAGCGCACAAAAAGAAGACACCAAACAGCGGATGCACCAGCAGTTGGAAAATGTCCGGCATTCGGTCAACGTGTTCAGCTGCACGGCTGCCTCGGAATCGGCGCTGATCTTTCAGGTCGGGCAAATGGCCGATATGCTCAAGCTCAATAAGTTCAGCAGCCGCTTTCCCGACAGCCTGCCCGAACAGACGCTGGACAAAACCGACCGGCTCGGCGAGGGCTGGCTGGCGATCGAGTTTGTCGCCGATTATCTCAAGACGGCGGCGTTCATCAACGCCCTGGAGCGCAACGAGCCGGTGCTGTTTGTCGAGTCGATCCAATTGCACCCCTCCGACGACGATCCGGCGGTCGCGACGGTGC
>JBFZBE010000071.1:0-2526 GCA_041308685.1 Phycisphaerae bacterium | reverse complement strand
GCGCTTGTGAGCAATGATCGTTCGCTGTGTATGCGAACGCGAAACTTAAGGTGAGTTTTTACAAGGGAGAATAACCTATGCGTAAAACACTGTTTGTATTGGCCGCGCTGGCTGTGTTGGCCGCGCCGTGTCTGGCGGTTTCGACCGTCAAACTGACCTCCTCGGCCGGGTCATGGCCGAGCACGCCGTATAACGCCCAGATCATCGATCTGAACGATCCGCTGTGGGTCAATAATGGCGTTACCTCCGGCTTCAAGACCTTCTGCGTCGAGTGGAACGTAACCTTCAATTCGGGCGGCACCTATTATGCCACGATCGATGACGTGGTCAAATACGGCGCAAAGCCCACCCTGCAAGACCAAACCAAAAAGCTGTACGCCGCGTATCTGAACGGCGGCAACGCCATCGGCAGCTACGCCGCCAACCAGATCCAAAGCGAAATCTGGTATTGGCAGAACAGTGCCAATCTTACTGTTTCCGGTTTTCAGGCCAAGGATCAGGGTATCTTCGCCTCGCTGAGCGATGCAATGACCGCCGGCTGGGAAAACGTCAAAGTGATGAACCTGTGGAAAAACCGCGATATGACCGGCGACGTGCAGTCGCAGGTGGTGATGACCTCGCCGATCCCGGCGCCGGGCGCGATCCTTCTGACCGGCATCGGCACCGCGCTGATCGGCTGGCTGCGTCGGCGGCGTTCGCTGTAAACCTGCTGTAACAACAAAAACTACGCAAATGACGGAAGAATATGGGCGTAACAACCCCGTGTTCTTCCGTTTGTTTTGCGCGGGTATTGTTGGGTGTCAGTAACTGATATAGGCAGTGCCGTCAGGGTCATTGCCGGACTTATTGAGCCGGAACTCGGCGGTTTCTTTTTTGTACAGCCAGCCGGAGGCGTTGTTGGCCGCGGCCGAAAACTCCGTCGCGGCCGGGACATAGCTGATGGTGTTAAGCCCGTTGAAAGGGTTTATGGGAAGACGATCCAAATAAGGGCCGTAAAGATAGATGCCCGCGGGTGTTTTGGCCGAGGAGGCCATCCCATTGGCCGCCGAGGTCCCGATGAGCTGGTCGCGCAGCATCGCCGCGGTGGCCTGTGCGGTGTTGACATAGCCGGGCGCAAGGCCGTTGTGATGGAGCTTGTACAGCTCGATCTGCGAGCGCAGGGTGCGGAGCATGTCCTGCACCGCCGCGCAGCGCGCCTGCTGCTGGTGATCCTGTATATGCGGCAGAGCAATCGCCGCCAAAATCCCCAGAATCGCCACCACGATCATCAATTCAACTAAGGTAAAGCCGCGTTTCATCGTCCATAAAATATACCAAATCATCTGCCAACCGGTCGGTATTTTTTCGGATGCGTCTGGGAATAACACACAATCGTCCGATAAAATCCGCAGTCCGGGAGGTTCAGGATAAAAAAAGAAAAAAATGCACGGCTGGATTTGCACAACCTTGGTTTATGGTGTATAGTTTATTAAGTATATATTAAGAAAATGTAAAATTGCGTAAATCTATGGGGGTGTCGTATGTCAGTTCAGAAAACAGATCGTAAGCTGCGCATAGTGGGGGTTGTCCTGTGCCTCTGGGCGGCCTGTCTGGGGCTGGTGCGGGGCGATGAGTATTACAGCGGCGGTGTCACCGTCGATATCGACCGCGATGTGCTGGGCTATCTGTGGATCGCCGACGCGACGGCCAACCTGCACGAAAACGCCTGGATCAAGAGCGTCTACAACAGCAAAGGCCAACTGCTCAAAAGCGGCGATGTCTGGGCCGAAAGCGGTGCGACGCTGAACATCTACGGCGGCAAGATCGACAACCTGCTGGTCGTTACCAGTTCCTATAACAAACTGCCCGAGGCGAATGTGACCGTGTATGGAACGGACTTTGCCGTCAACGGCACGCCTTTGGCCTTCGGCACGCCCGAGGTCTTTTTGCAGAACCAAACCCTCAGCGGCGTCTATGAAACCGGCACGCCCTTTGCGTTCAACGTCGAATGCTTCTGGGAGGGCAATTTCTATCTGACCGTCAAACTGGGCTGGATCGCCAGCACGCCTGCGATCGAGGTCGCTCAAACCGCGGTGGACTTTGGCCAGGTTCAAGTCGGCCAATCCAAATCGGCAATTGTAACCGTTGCCAACACCGGCGATGCCAATTTGTCGCTGCAATCGGTCGCGGTGCAGCAGGCAGACGGTGCGGACTTTGGCGTTGTGCCTTTGGCGCAATTGCCTTTGACGATCGAACCCGATGGCACGGTTGAGTTGGAAGTGGTCTTTGCGCCCGCCGCAGCCGGTGCGCTGAATGCAACACTGGTCATCGGCAGCGACGACCCCGAAACGCCCGCGATCGGAGTGGCGCTGTCGGGCGAGGGGCTTGTGCCTGTGCTGACGCCCGCCCAGCAGATCGCCGCGATCTGTGAGTTCTATGCCGCCGGCATCAAAGACGGCACGATCCTCGGCATCGGCCCCGGCAAGTCCGCGCCCAACAAGGCCAAGGCGCTGGGCAAGATACTGGACTGCGCCGAAAAACTGATTG
>JBFZBE010000070.1:0-7639 GCA_041308685.1 Phycisphaerae bacterium | reverse complement strand
CCTGAAAAGGAGTTGGCCTGTGCGCCGCTGCTGTCGCCGCTGGGCAAACGCTATCTGGGCGCGATGCGGGCGGGTATCAACTGTGCGCTGGCCAATCGGCAGATACTGACGCACCTGGTGCGGGAGGTGTTTGAAAAGCTCGCTCCGCGCGCCGACATCCGCCTGCTGTACGATGTTTCGCACAACAAATGCCAGGAGGAAGAACACACCATCGACGGTACGCGCAAGCGGCTGTTTGTGCATCGCAAAGGGGCGACGCGCGTGTTAGGGCCGGGACAAATGGAACTGCCGAGCGAGTACCGCGCCGTTGGCCAGCCGGTGTTGATCGGCGGCTCGATGGGCACGGCCTCGTACATTCTGGCCGGCACAGCGCAGAGCGAGGAATTGGCCTTTGGCTCCGCCTGTCATGGCGCCGGTCGGCGGCTAAGCCGAAACGCCGCCATTAAACAATTCGTCGGCAAAGACATCGTCAGCCGACTGGCGCACAATGGCATCCTTATTCGCAGCCGCTGTCTGCGCGGCATCGCGGAAGAAGCCCCGCAGGCCTACAAAGACATCGACGCGGTCATTGAGGCAACCCATCAGGCCGGTCTTGCGCGCTAAGTTGCTCGGCTTGTGCCGCTGGTCTGCGTGAAGGGATAAAAAAAGGGCGGACCGTGTTGTCCGCCCTTGCAGGTGTTAGTGTTTTTTTGCGTTTAGCATCCGCTTAGCAGCTTGACCAGCGGCGTCGGACGATCTGTGCCTTCGACAAAACTTGGACGGGCGGCCCACGGCGTTAAGCTGCGGGTTCCGGTCAAGTCCATCCAGTACTGCAAACGCGCTACCGGCAGATTCCACGTCATGTGGAAGTGGTTGGCCGGGGCGAACTGCTTGTACTCGACCATCGAGGCATACTTGGGTACGACAAACGTATGCGGCCAGGTCGGCGTAGTCAGATCGCACATCGCCTTGCCGAGCTTTTCCGGCACGGAAACACTGTACGCCTCGTCCCACAGCAAGCTGAATTTGTTGTTGGTCGAACAGTAGGCCAGCCGTGCGGCAATGCCTTCGACGCCGGCCGGTGTCATAAACGTTACGCTGTTGCCGCCGCCGGGGAAATACCCCGCATCGGCCAGCGGCATCGAAATGCCTTTCATAATGTCCTTGACGGATGCGCCGGGTTTGGCCGCCCAGTCAAAGGCCGCACTGCCGGAATTGTCGCCATCGACCAGACCCTTGGTGATGTAGTCGGCCTTGGGGTTGACCTTCACGCCGAGCTTTTTGGCCAGCGCCGATATCTCCCAGCCCTCCCAAACCTTGCGGAAGTCCATAAACAACGGCGGATTGCCGCCGGACAGCCAGGTAAAGAACAGCATCGTCAGCAGGCCCTGCACGTCCGCCTCAGTCGCATACGGCAGCGGGGCTTTGGGGCCGTTATGGTCAAAGGTGCTGTTGAACATCGATTCCATCGCATCGGCCACCGGCAGCGGGATGCCGCGTTTGTCGCTGCCCCATTCAAGCTGGCTCATAAAGCCGCCGCCGACGGCGTTCAGCTCGGCCATCAGGTCGCGGTTGATCAGGTACATCGCCAGCGACGTATCGAAGCGTTTGCTGTCGGCGTCGGTGTTGAGCTCCAGACGTTTGCCAAGATTGCTGTCGATCCAGCCGCGCAGCGCCTTGAGTTCTTTTTTGTCGTATGCTTCTTTGGTCAGCATATCGGCCAGCAGTTTCATATCCAGCCGGGTGATCTCCAAGCCGTAGGTATTGCGGGTCGGCAGAATGTGCGCCAACGCGGTTTCCATGCCCATCGAGTCGTGGCCGAAGATCATCACGCGGCGGCCGCGCAGTGCGGCGGCCGCTACGGCGGCATAACACCAGTCCACCAGTGCGGTCTCGGTGGCTTGGCTCATTTGCGGGTTCTGCCCCGTATCCGGCCAGTTGCCGACGTTCAGATGCACCAGTCGCCCGTACTGACTGATCGCCCCGGCCAACGCGTGAGCATAGACCACGCCGGGCTTGGGGCCGCTGTTGCCGCAGGTGATATTCAGGGGGGTGCTGCACGGGAACTGCTGGAGCAGTGAAATGGTTGTCAGTTGCGGAAACGCCCAGGTGTCCGGCGCACAGACCAGAACATTCACGCCGGCCTGACGGAACTGCTGGGCGACGATGTCGGCCTGGGCTTCGCTATCGACCAGCACGTCCGAATAGACGACCGGAACAGGGGTCTTGTCCGGCAGGACGACCTGGCCGCTGATGGTGTTGGCGACCATCGCGACGATGTTTTGCGAACGCTGACGGCTGGCCGCGTCGATGCGCGGATCGCACGGGGAAAAAACGCCGATCACCGGCACGCGCGGCGTGCCTTTTTTAAGTGCGGCAAGACAGGTAGCTTTGGTACTGGCCATAACAAGTCCTTTCAAGTTTTTCTTCATTCTGAATTCTTGATTCTTCATTTTTCCTAACGATACGCCGTCGGGGGGGGATTGACCATAGATAAATCAATGTTTTGATGGACTTTTTACAGATTATTTGTTAAATTGCCCCGATGGACAAACTCAAGGAAATGCTCGACAAACTTCAAATAGACCTGCTGAACATTGAAAATTACAGCGTCGGTACCGAGTGGAACTACCGCAATGTCAACAATCCCTATTCGCGTATCTATTTTGTTACAAAAGGGTTTGGAACGATCACGCACCACGGTCATAGGTTTGAATTACGCCCGGGCGGGTTGTATTTGATCCCGTGTTTTACCCGCGTGGATTTTCATTGCCCCGATTCATTGTCGCATTATTATGTCCATTTTACGGCACGGATTGAAACGGGGATGGATATTCTTTCGCTGTTTCAGTGCCGCTACGAAGCCGCCGCCGGCGCGCATCCGATTGGTGCGGCAGTGTTTGAGCGGCTGTTGACGCTGAACCCCAACCGGGCATTGCTGGAGTATGATGCGCGAAAGCCGATCTTTCCGAAGGCGCTGGACTTAGCACACCGGCTCGACGAGAAAAAGCCGCCCAGCAATCTGCTGGAAACCAATGCGCTGCTGCGGTTGCTGTTGGCGGTGTTTTTTTCCCATTTTGACCGTGTCCAGACCTCGGCGCGGATGGACGGGCTTGCTCGTTTTGGTCGCGTGCTGGAACACATCGGACATAATTTACATAACTCTTTATCGATAGATGAGTTGGCGCACATTTCCAAATTGCATCCGACCTATTTTTCGAATCTGTTCAGCCGTCTGATGGGGCTTTCGCCGGTGCAGTATATCATCCGGCGGCGGATAGAAGAATCACAGAAATTGCTTCTGACCACCGACCAGACGCTTTATCAAATTGCCTTGCGTGTGGGGTTTTCCGATGAGTATTACTTCTCGCGGGCCTTCAAGAAAATCGTCGGCATCTCACCGAACTTCTATCGCAAACAGCAGTCGCAGATGTATCGAGCCGGCGTTTGGTGTGTATCATAATGCTGTTTCCGATTAACACCGTTTCGGTTTTGTGGTAAAGTGAAAAGGCAAATGTACAAGGAAAAAGGTAGAAAGAACAGGACGCTGCCCAGCAGAGAATCTATTTGCTTTTTTTTCTTTTATGACAAAGAAGACCGCCTAAGACTGGATATATTACAGGCCTTAGATTTTTCATTTTACCGTGCGATAAACACAAAACTCATTTACTGGAAATAGTAATTGCATCCCCTTAAGCGTATCTGTGTCCTAACAAAACAAGATATTGACAGACGCTGCGGCATCGTTGAAAATGTTCGCTATGGCACAGACAGAAACCATGGAACTTTTGCAGGCAGAGCCGCTGGCGGCGATCGATATCGGCACCAATTCGATCCGATTGCTGATCGGCCAGTTGATGCCTGACGGCGGCATTGAAATACTGGAAAAGGCGCACCGCACCGTGCGTCTGGGACAGGACTCGTTTCGCCGCGGGCGACTGGAGCCGGAGACGATGCACACGGCGGTATCGATCCTGCGCGAATTCAAACGGATGATCGATCTGTACAAGGTTCGGCATATCTGGACTGTGGCCACCAGCGCCCTGCGCGAAGCGCGCAACGCGGACGTCTTTTGCGATCGTGTGCTGACGGCGACGGGCTTGCAGGTCGATATCATCGACGGGCCGCAGGAAGGGCGGCTGACGGTTTCGGCGGTGCGGTCTGCGCTGAATGATAAACCCCCGTCATTGGGCACGCATACGCTGATCTGCGAGGTCGGCGGCGGCGGCACGATGCTTACGGCGCTGGACCATGGACAGATCGACGCGGCGCAGAATCTGGGGCTGGGCTCGATCCGTCTGCGCGAAATCCTTGGGGCCGGTGAGCTGTCCGGCGAATCGGCCAACGAGCTGATCCAAAACGAAATCAACGCGACGCTGGCCGCACTGGAAGGTCAAATCTCGTTCAAATCCATCCGCACTGTCTTTATTATCGGCTCCGATGCGCGGTTTGCAGCGGCACGGGCAGGCAAAAAGCTGCCCAACCCCAGGTTTTCGACCATTTCCCGCAAGGCGTTTGACAAGCTGGTCGATATGATCCGTCCGCTGTCGCTGGAGCAGGTGATGGCCAAATACGGTGTCGGCTACAACGACGCCGAAACGCTGTCTGCGGCGCTGATGATCTACCAGACCCTCCTGCGCGAGACCAGCGCCGCCAAGGTCATTGTCGCGTCGGTTACGATGCGGGATGGGCTTCTGCTGGAGCTGGCACGGCGCTGCCGGCATCAGGACGACCCCGGATTCGGCAGAGAGGTGATCCAGTCGGCGATGGCGATCGCCGAAAAATACAAGGTCAACCTGCCGCACGCACAGCGCGTAGCGGCTTGTGCGGTGCGTCTGTTTGATGTGCTGGCCAAAGAGCATGGCCTCAGAACGCGGCATCGCACGCTGCTGGAAGCGGCGGCGATGCTGCATGAAACCGGCACGTTTGTCGCATCGCGCAGTTATCACAAGCACACCTATTATCTGGTAGCCAACAGCGAGATATACGGGCTGAATCACCATGAAGTGCAGATCGTTGCGGCGGTGGCGCGTTACCATCGGCGCAGCGCGCCGAAACCGACGCATATTGAATATATGTCGCTGCCGCAGGAAAGCCGGATCGTGGTCAATAAGCTGGCGGCGATTCTGCGGCTAGCCAAGGCGCTGGACATCAGCGATGTCCGGCAGGCCGAGCAGTTGACATTCAAGCTCAGCCAGGATGCAATGACGGTGTTTGTGCCGGGACTGGCCAATATCTCCCTGCGCAAACGCCTGCTGGAAAGCCGCAACGATATGTTCGAACATGTTTTCGGACTGCAATTGGAATTCGAAGGAATATGAGTCAACAACCGGATAATCTGGATCGGACGGAATTGTTCATCAACCGTGAATTGAGCTGGCTGGCGTTTAACCGGCGGGTGCTGGAGCAGGGCCTGCGGGCATCGCTGCCGCCGCTGGAACGGCTCAAGTTTCTGGCGATCTTCAGCACAAACCTCGATGAGTTTTTTATGATTCGTGTCGCCGGCCTCAAGCAGCAGGCCTCGGCGGGCGTTTTGTCCAAAGACCCCAGCGGTCTGTCGCCGCAGGAACAGCTCGCCGCGATCGCCGCGGCCGCGCGGGAACTGGTGCGTCAGCATACGCAGGCCGTCGGCGCCTTGCTCGATGAGCTGCGGCCGCACGGGCTGACACTGCTCAAACGGTCGGAATGGACCGCAGAGCAGCGCGAATTTCTGCGTGAGTTTTTCGACCACGAAATGCTGCCGATCCTGACGCCGATGGCCGTTCAGCAGCTCCAGCCGTGTCCTCTACTGCCGGGCTTGCAGCTCTATGTCGCCGTAACGCTGGACGGACAAGAGGCCAAACGCCTGCTGGTGATTCCCGTACCGCCGGTGTTTATCCGTTATATGACTGTCCCGTCGCGCGAGGGAACGTTTCTGGCGGCGGTCGAGGATATCGTCGCCGACAATGCCGCACGTCTTTGCCCCGCTGCGGGGGTCAGCTCGATCGATGTTTTTCGGCTGACGCGCGACGCGGATGTGAGCATTCAGGAGGACGAGGCGGGCGATCTGCTGGATTCGGTCGAACAGGCCGTACAGGATCGCCGCCGCCGCGCCGTGGTGCGCGTTGAGGTCAACGCAGGCGCCTCGGAAACACTGCTGTGCTGGTTAAAAGAGGCCTGTGCCGTGGACGATCAGGACATCTATACCATCGACGGGCGGCTCAACGGCGGTTCGCTGTGGGATATCGCCGGGCGCAGCGGTTATGACCGGCTGCGTCTGCCGGATTGGCCGCCGCAGCCGCCGCGCGATCTGGCCGGCTATGATTCGCTGTGGGATGCGATCGCCGACCGCGACGTCCTGCTGTGTCATCCGTATGAAAGTTTCGAGCCGGTGGTGCGATTGCTGCAGGCCGCCGCCGAGGATCCCAACGTTTTGGCCATCAAGCAGACCCTGTACCGCACCAGCGGCGATTCGCCGATTATCGCCGCCCTGGAGCAGGCCGCCGAAAACGGCAAAGAAGTAACGGTGCTGGTCGAATTGAAAGCCCGGTTTGACGAAGCCCGCAATGTAACCTGGGCGCGGCGGCTGGAAGATGCGGGCTGTCATGTCATTTACGGCGTCGTCGGACTCAAAACGCACGCCAAGGCGCTGCTGATCGTGCGTCGTGAAAGCGGACGCATCCGCCGCTATGTGCATCTGGCGACCGGCAATTACAACGACAAGACCGCACGC
This sequence comes from Phycisphaerae bacterium, assembly GCA_041308685.1. Taxonomy (GTDB): domain Bacteria; phylum Planctomycetota; class Phycisphaerae; order Sedimentisphaerales; family Anaerohalosphaeraceae; genus T3Sed10-213. The sequence goes on along the minus strand of JBFZBE010000070.1, from coordinate 948 downwards.
CTGTATTCGGACATCGGTCTGATGACTTGCGACAGCCAACTGGCGCAGGATACCGCAACCTTTTTTAATCTGCTGACGGGCTTTTCGGAAAGTGTTGCGATGGAAAAACTGACCATCGCGCCGATCAGTCTGCGCCGCAAGCTGATCGATCTGATCGACCGTGAGATCGCCGCCTCTTCACCGGATCGCCCCGGGCTGATTATTGCCAAAACCAACGCATTAGAGGACAAAAAAATGTCTCAGGCGTTCTACCGTGCCTCACAGGCGGGTGTGCAAATAAAACTGAATGTGCGCGGCGTTTGCTGTCTGCGGCCGGGCGTAAAAGGGGTGTCGGAGAATATCGAGGTGGTCAGCATTCTCGACCGCTTTCTGGAGCATGCCCGCATTTATTATTTCAGTAACGGCGGCCATCCGGAGGTCTATCTGAGCAGCGCCGATCTGATGGGGCGCAATCTGGACAAACGTTTTGAAACGCTGTTTCCTGTCCTGGACGGGCGGCTTAAAAAACGGCTGGCCGATTTACTGGACGCTTATTTCGAGGATACTGTACAATCATGGCGGCTGCGTGCCGATGGGACATACGAGCCGGCCAAACCGGGCAAGAAGGCCGTTTCCGCCCAGACGGCGCTGTATGAACAGGCCGTGGCCGCCCAGCGCAAGACGCGAATGACCTCGGCGCGGTTTAAGCCGATAAAATCGCAAAAAAGCTGACAGGAGAAGATCGATGAGTAAAAAAATGTGCAAGCAGGTCGAACAAAAGCTGCCCAAAGAGGACCCGGAAAAATACTGCAAACGGATCAAGGACGCCACCCATTACTGCAAAAACTGCGGCTTGGTCAGCAACGACAAAGGATGCCTCTGCAAACCGGAAAAGATCGAATAAGGCCTGTGCCCGCAGCGGTGCGCCTTTACACGCCAAGGCGAAAGACAGAATCATCAATGACATGA
>JBFZBE010000069.1:0-4819 GCA_041308685.1 Phycisphaerae bacterium | reverse complement strand
TTGGAAGGTTTCTGGACAGCCCCAACCCTCAATAAGGGCGGTGCATGGCTCAACGGCAAGCTCTGGACGCCGGGCGTACCCAGCGGACGGGATATTTACAGCACCGATGTCAAATTGGTCTGCAAAGCAGGCGATCTGACGGGCGATTGCAGCGTAGATATGGATGACTTCGCCGAATTGGCCGCCGAATGGGCTTCGACGGACTGCTCTGATTTGAACGCCTATTGTGCCTTTGCGGATATCGTGATGGACGGTCAAGTCAATATCACCGACCTGGCCAAGATGGTTTCGCAGTGGCTGCAGTAAGTTAAGATGAGAACAAGGGATGCGGCGGCAGCGATGGATGCTGTCGCCGCGATTCCCTTAAAAAACGCAGGAGAATAGATATGCGTTCTAAAAAGGCCTTTACGCTGATTGAGTTGCTGGTGGTCATATCGATTATCGCACTGCTGATGTCGGTTTTGATGCCGGCCCTGTCCAAAGCCAAGGAACAGGCCCGCAAGATCATCTGCTCCAACAATCTAAAGACGATTGGTACGGCAGATTTGATTTATGCCCAAGATTCCAAAGATTATCATGTCCCGGCATTGAATGGGTTGTCGCCTAAAAATCCAATCTGGTTTCAGAATGAATTATTCATCAAGATTATGGATATGAAAGGGCGAAACAACAAAGAGCTGGAAATGGGCTATGCTTCCGCCAACACATTGCCGACACAGTATAAATGCCCTTCGGACAGGCGAACGCCGGATAACGGAATGTTTGTACAGTCGGGTGTTGTCAATGGCACCAGTTATGGAATGAACCAGATGTCTATTCGCCCTCAGCCCGGTTCCGGGTGGTACTATTATTTGAATAATAAGCCGGGCGGCCTTCACGCACTCAAGACCACCGAGGTCAGAAATCCTGCATTGAAGTTTTTTATGCTGGATGCACAGTGGTTTGTGGTTTATCGGGATGCGGCCAACTATCTGTTGTATTGGGATAAATACAAAGACAAGATGGGCGCTTATGCCTGGGATGCGCCCTCCTATCGGCACAAAGAAGGCGCCAATATGCTCTACTATGACGGCCACGCGGAATACCTTCCCAAATCAGAGGTCTTTAAGCTGGCCGATGGCAGAGCCAAAGAACAGAATGCCGCCAACAATCAGATGTGGATACCCAAACCCGGTCAAGAATATCTCCCCAAACCTTAAGGGGTGAATTGCTCTAACATCATTACCATTTATGGGGGCGATGAGATGACGAGGATTTTATCGTGTTTGTTTTTGTGCGCAGCGGGAGTGTTAATCGCCGCTCAGGTTTCTATTCCGCGCATTGACTTGATGCCTGCACAGCCGTCGCCGTATCTGATGCGGGACTGGAAGCAGGTTGCCCTTGATTACGATGCGTATGTGTTCGGCTTTACCCGCGGCCGTCCGAACGCCGATGCGTGGTGGCAGACGTACCCGCTGACGTGGTGGGATACAACGCGGTACAATTATCCGATAGATACGTTCGGTATGCCGTCCTACATCGGCACGGCCGCACAAACCGGCGGTATGGCGCACGAATCCATCAATGTTCTGGGCGCCGTGCTGGGCGGCGCTCTGGTCGGTATCGACAAAAGCAACCAATATGTCGCCGCGACCGGCCAGTCGTACAATTTTGTCCTGATGGAGCAGCAGTACTACAACAAGACCAACGGCCAAAATATGGTGCTCAATTATGCCGCCACGCAGTCCGGCCAGACGTTCTGGTATGAAACGATGCCGCCGGTGCTGTTTTGCCAGTTGTTGTGGAAATATCCCAATACCGGCGAGATGGAAACGATTATGTACACCATGGCCAACCGGCTTTACGATGCGGCCTGGGTGATGGGCGGACGAAGCAGCCCGTGGACGGTGCCGAATTTTACCTACACGGCCTTTAATTTTTCAACCATGCAGCCGGTCTATAACGGGGTGTGGAGAGAGCCGGACGCCGCGGGCGGGTATGCCTGGGTGGACTATATGGCCTTCCGCAAGTGGGGCGAGCCGCACCATTTGGTCGGGGCGCGATGGGCGGTGGAGTACCTGCAAAACCGCACCCAAAACCCCCTCTATGAGCTGCTCTTGCCGCATGGGGCATTGACGGCCGCACGGCTGAATGCTGAACTGGGCTATAATTACGATCTGCATAAACTGCTGAACTGGTGTTTTGAGCCGAGTACCGCCTCCGACGCACGTTACGGCTGGGGTGTGATCGCCGATGCGCCGTGGGGCGGCTATGATTGTGATGGCCTGGTCGGCAGCGTAACCGACGGCGGCGGCTATGCCTTTGCGATGAATACGTTCCAGTGGGTCGGGGTGCTGACGCCCATTGCCCGCTACAATCAGGACTACGCCCGCACGCTGGGTAAATGGGTGCTCAATGCCGCCAACGCCTCGCGGCTGTTTTATGGCAACGGGTTGAATGCGGCCAACCAATCCAGTGAATTCTGGACGGATGTATATGACCCGTCAAGCTGCATCAGCTACGAAGGTCTGCGCAAACAGGCCCGCGTCGTGAACAAGGCGGACTCGGACTACAGCCACACCTACGGGACGGTTACGGGCACGTATGAAAATACATGGATCAAAGACGGTTCCTATCAGGTACTTCGAGAAGCCAATGTCGGCCGCTCAGACCGCGCAGAGCATGTGTGGCAATTTAATGTGCCGGGCAATTCGGGACATTGGTTCCGGCTGTTTGGTTACTATACCGATGCTGGCGATGCGGCCGACAGCGGGTTTTTTATTTCATACGCCACTTCACCGACGGGGCCGTTCACCTATCTGTTTACCGTCAACAACTCCGGCAGCGATAAAGAATACTACTATGGCCTGCCTGCGACCGCTGGCCCGATTTACATACAGGCCAAAGACAATTCCGTCGCCTACGGGAACTACAATGATTCCCTGCATATCAACGCAATGACGATGACGACGGAATTGGCGTCGGTGTCGCCGTATGCGATGGGCGATGGGCTGATGTGGGGTATCGGTACGGATTTGGCGATCTATGGGGCGTCCCATGTCGGGATGATGGCGGCGGTGGTCGAGACGACCAACGTGGAAAAGATTTTGCAGCTTGACCTGCTGGCGACGGATTTCTATCACGACACGGCCTATCCGACATATTTGTATTACAATCCGTATGCGGCGCCGCAGGCCGTGCAGATCGCTGTCGGCGCAGCGCCGGTGGATATCTATGACACGGTCTCGCAGGCGATGCTGGCGGTCAATGTCAGCGGGGTTACGGAGATCACATTGCCGGCGGATGCGGCGGTGGTTGCGGTGCTGGCGCCGGCGGGAAAACCGGTGGTGATCGACGGGACAAAAAAGAAAATCGGCGGCGTGATCGTCGATTATAAGACCAATACGACATTTGCCGGCTGTGCGCAGATTCAGGCCTCGCCGCAGCGGCTGGCAGCGGATATCAACGGCGATTGTGTGGTCGATACGGGCGATTTGGCGGTTATGGCTGAACAATGGCTGGCGACTGGTTCATCGCTGGGCAGGGTCGATGTGGCCGCCGACGGCGGTGTGAATTTGTTGGATGTCAGCGTCCTAGCGGCACAGTGGATGATTCAAAACTAAAGCTTTATATCGACGAGGAAATATATGATGAAGCTGTTAAATATCCTACTGATACTGGTTTGCAGTTTGTTCGCAACGGCGTCTGTGCCGCAGATTGCGATTCCCAGAGTCGATCAGATGCCCAATCAGCCAGCGCCGTATCAAATGCGCGACTGGCAGCAGGTGGCCGGGCAGTTCGACGCCTTTGTGTATGATTTCAGCAAGACCGGCCAGTACTTGCCTGTGCCGTGGTGGGATACGACCGGCTTTGGCGGCAATCCGACCGGTTTCGGGTTGCCCAGCTATATCGGCAGTTTTTTTCAGACCGGAGGAATGGCGCACGAGTCCATCTGTACGATGGGAACGGTGCTGGGGGCGACGCTGTCCGGCATCGACAAAAGCAATCAGAACGGCTATAACTGGGTGCTGATGCTGGAAAATTATTTCAGCAGTTCCCAGCAGCTCTATCTGAACAACATCGGCGGCGTGACCGGATATACTTTCTGGTATGAGACGCTGCCGAGCATTTTATTTTATCAACTGGCGTATCTTTATCCGGGGACGGGCAATTTCGACGCGGACTTTATCACCACCGCCGACCGTTGGTACGATGCCTGCGTAGCGATGGGCGGCAAGACCTCCCCCTGGACGCTGCCGAGTTTTGACTATACGGCGTTTCGCTTCAGCGATATGACGCCCGTTTATAATGGCCTCTGGTATGAACGGGATGCGGCTGCGGCCATCGGCTGGGTGGAGTATATGGCGTATGTCAAAACCGGCGACGCCAAATACCTGACCGCGGCGCGCTGGTGCATGGAATATCTGCTGGCCCAAAGCGCAAGCCCCCTGTACGATGTGCTGCTGGTCTATGCGCCGTATGTGGCGCAGCGAATGAATGCCGAACAGGGAACCAATTACGATGTAACCAAGCTGATCAACTGGTGTTTTACCGGCAATGCTCACGGCTGGGGCATTCTGGGCGGGGACAACTGGGGCGGCTATGACGTTGGCGGCCTGATGAGTTCGCCGACCTATTCATTTGAGATGGAATCGCTGCAGGCGGTCGGCGCGATGACCCCGCTGCCGCGCTACGACCAGCGGTACGCCCGCGCCATCGGCAAGTATCTGCTCAACGCCGCCAACAGTATGCGGCTGTATTATTCCTATATGCACGACGCCGCTCACCAGACCAACTCGGACTGGGCTTTCGCCAATGACCCGCAGTCGTGTATCGGCTA
>JBFZBE010000068.1:0-3215 GCA_041308685.1 Phycisphaerae bacterium | reverse complement strand
TTCTCAATAACGTGTTTCGTGGAACAAAATAATGACATAAGGAACCCAATATGGTTATGAACAGAAAATGTATTTTACGGCTTTCGCGGTATAAAAATGCCCTCAAACGGCTCAAGGCCTTGGGTTTTGTCAAGGTGTTTTCTGGCAATCTGGCGGATGCGGCCGGTGTTACGTCCTCGCAGGTCAGGAAAGATTTTTCGCTGTTCGGCATCACCGGGAACCGGCGGGGCGGCTATAAAGTAGATGAGCTGATTACCAAGATTAGGGATATATTGGGCAAAAACGAGACGCAGAAAGTCGTGATTATAGGGATCGGCAATATCGGCAACGCCTTGCTGCGTTATAAAGGATTTGAGACGGGGGGTATCCGTATCGTGGCCGGGTTTGATATCGACCCGTCGCGGTACCAGAATCGTGTCGGCGTTCCCATCCTGCCGCTGGATGAATTTCGCCAGTTTGTGCAGGAAAATGAGATTAAAATAGGTATCCTGGCCGTGCCGGATGTGGCGGCGCACCATGTATCCGAGATCATGATCGGGGCGGGCATCAAGGGAATCCTGAACTTTGCCCCCATCCAGCTTCGCGGCGCCGATGATGTGGTAGTCAGTAACATCAACCTGGAAGTGGAACTGGAAAATCTGATCTACTTTGTCAATGCCGCCGGCAAGGCCGCCGCGCCGCTTACCGAAGAGGACGACGAAGACGCATAATATGGCCTGTCGCAGTTTGAAAAACCAGATTCTGCTGTCGTACGCAATCGTGATTGCCGTACTGAGCGTCTGTATGTTCGCGGTGGGTTACTATGTCGTCAAGATCGATATTTTTCAGCGGATCGAGCGGCAGGTGGAGTGGTCGCTGGGCAGCGCCCGCACCTTCTATGAAAGCGAGATACGCCGCATCGGCACGATGCTGGAACTGGTGGACTTGACGCAGGACGATGTGACGCTGTGTGAGAAAATGCGGCTGCACTATTTTGTGCGTCTTGCGCCGCAGCAGGCCGCTGAGCATCCCAGTCAAATCGTCCGACACGCCCTCCGCACCAAACAGGGAGTGGGCGCGACACGGATTATCGCGGCCAACGAACTGGGCACGCTGGGACAATCGCTCGTCGATCGCGCGACGATTGCCGTCAAACCCACACTTCGCGCCAGACCGTCAGAAAAGACGGTGCTGGATGCGGCGATGGCCAAAGAGTTTGCCCTTCCGCTGGTTGACGCGGACGGCAATGTGCTGTCGGTGCTTTGCGGCGGCCGGATCGTCAACCGCGACGACGAGTTTGTCGATCAAATCCGCCGGATGGTGTTCGGCGATGAGCAGTACAATGCACTGCCGGTCGGGACGGTCACGGTATTTTTAGACGATGTGCGCATCGCGACCAACGTTGTGGATGAGCAGGGCCAGCGTGCTGTTGGCACGCGCATCTCCGAGGAAGTCTATCGTGAGGTGGCCGAGGGCGGCCGCGTCTGGCTGGACAGGGCGACTGTGGTCGGACGCTGGTACAAGGCGGCGTACGAACCCATTCGCGATTTGAATAATGAGATCATCGGTGTGTTGTATGTCGGCATTCTGGAGCAGCCGTTTGAAGACAAAGCCGCACGGATCCTGCTGGCGTTTGTAACGGTCATCGGTCTGGCCTCGGCGCTGGCGTTTGGGCTGGCATTTGTGCTGTCCCGGTCGATCTCAAAACCGCTGACGCAGTTTCTGGACGGCACGCAGAAGCTGTCCGGCGGTCAGTTCGGCCATGTGATCGTCCGGCCGGATTCGCCGATTGAAGAAATGCATCAACTGTCGCATTCGTTCAATACGATGTCGGTGCTGCTGGAAGAGCGCGAAGTGCGTTTGCAGGAACAGCACCAAAAGCTGATGGAAACCAACAAGAGCTATATGGATCTGCTGGGGTTTGTGGCCCACGAGCTTAAAGGGCTTTTGGCCTCGACGATCCTGAATGCCTATTCACTGCGGGACGGCTTTTTGGGAATGATCAACTTCAAGCAGAAAAAGGCCGTGGATTCCATCTGCCGCAATCTGGACTATCTGGCTGCGACGGTGGCCAAGTTTTTGAATTTGAGCCGTATCGAACGCGGCAATCTGGAGATCAACAAAGTCCGTTTTTACGCTAAAAAAGACCTGTTTGATCTGGCCGCCGATACCTTTTCCAAGCTGATCGGCGACAAGCAGATGAAATTGGTCAATGAGATTGCTCCCGACCTGGCGATCGTCGGCGATCAGGATTTACTGCTGATCGTGGCCAACAACCTGGTCAACAACGCCGCCAAGTACGGCGCCGAAGGCGGCCAGATCGTTCTGCGGTCGCGCGTGGAAGGCAATCAGGCGATCTTTGATGTGTATAACGACGGCCGGCCCATTACGCCGGAAGGCCGCGAGATGCTGTTCAAAAAGTTTTCCCGGCTGGATGTGCCTGAAAAGAAAAAAGTCAAAGGCACCGGGCTGGGACTGTACATTACCAAACAAATTATCGAAGCGCACGGCGGACGGATCGACGTGGAAACCAAACCAAATGGAAATTCATTTATATTTTCTATTGTTAAGGAATAACTTATGTTAACCCCGATGGAATTAATCAGAAAAAAACGGGCTGAGGCGGTCAACCGCATCATCAGCAAAGGGTACTTATCGACCAAGCGCGTCTATGTGGGGATGGCGACCTGTGAAATCGCCGCCGGCTCTAAAGACGTGATGGAGATCTTTCGGCAGGCGATCTCCAACGGCCTGACGGATGTCTATCTGAGCCAGAAAGGATGTGCGGGACGCTGCAATCTGGAGCCGACCGTCGAGGTCGTCGAGGAAGGCAAAATCCCCGTCAAGTATGGCAAGGTAACGCCCGAACGCGCCCGTCAAATCGTAGAACGCCACTTGAAAAAAGGCGAGGTGATCGCCGAATGGGTGATTTAAGAAAGGATCGCAAACGTGAAAGAGACCAAGTATAAACTGACGCTGTGCGACGGCACCGCCTGCATTCAGGGGCACTCCAAAGAGCTGCGTACGGCACTGGAAGCCGAGTTGAACAAGCACGGCCTCAAAGAGGCCGTCAGCATCCACCTGAGCGGCTGTCTGGGGATGTGCAAAAAAGGCCCGATTTTGATTGTCAACCCCGGCTACATTATGTACGGCCGCGTGCAGCCCCAAGATATCCCCGAAATCGTCGAGTCGCACCTGCTCAAGAACAAGGCCGTCACTCGCCTGATCATCAACGA
>JBFZBE010000067.1:0-4431 GCA_041308685.1 Phycisphaerae bacterium | reverse complement strand
TAACAACATATCCCTTGGTGTCAAAGTGCGTCTTATTGATTTTTTCGATCGCGCTGAAGGCGACGGTTTTGCCCTCGGCGACAAGCGATGACTCATCGGCGACCACCTTCTTATTGCGGATGACCACAAAATAGACAACCAAAGCCGCCGCCAACGCCGCCATAAACGGCGGCGCTTTCATGTTGAACGTCAGCGTGCTGTCCGGCTGGCCATTGACCGTGTGCTTTTCAATAAAAGCGGTATTGTGGTGGCCGTCGTAATAAAACCAGCCGGCCAAACCAAGCAGAACAACAATAAAGATCAGCAGATTCTGTTTTTTGTAACGACTGAGCGGGGCTTCAATGGTCATCGTAAGTATCCCTTCTTCTAATGTGTTTGTTGCTTAACGTCGCTGTGCAATGGCATTGTTGATCGGCTGTACAAAGCCGGGAATAATCTTTTCGAACATCAGCGTCTCGGCCAGCTTGCACTGTTCCAAAAAGGCCTGCGCCGTGTTAAACCCCGGCGACGGCAATGGATACCGCCGCAGTGTAAAATACAAACTGATCGGCTCATCGGATTTGTACTTTTCATTGCGTACATCAAACGCCGTCGTGCGCGACTCAACCGCCACCCGCGCCTGCAGGCGGCAATCCTCCGACAGCGCGACAATAAACGACGGACTGCACCCGATCGGGCGCGCCTTGGGGACATCCAGCAGCGCCGAAAAACTCGACGTGCCCAGCAGTGCCTCGGCGATAATCTCGTCGTGATTGCCCTGATAGTCAAAATCCATCGAAAAGGCAATATCCAGCGAGTCAATATCCAGCGCACTGACGCCCAGCATATAGGGAACCAGTTCCAGCACCGCCGCCTGAAAGGCGTAGGCGTCCTGAAGCTGCTCCGGCTCGGCCCAGCCGACCGTGATCCGATCCAACTCCAGCCCGACCCAGCGGTTGCGCTGCCCCTGTTCTTCCTGTTCCAGCGCATACTCGCCCGTGTCCCGTCGGCTGAAATTATTCAGCGCGGGAAACTGTTTTTGTATCCGCTCAAAAAACGCCAGCACCGTATCGCGCTGGGTCGGAAGATCCAGTTGCGTATTGACACACATTTCAAGAAAAAAGTCGTCACAAAACGACCCAAAACTATTGGCCATAGTAAAACTCCACAAAAGTCCCACCCAATTGCCCATCATTTTCGCATAAAAAGCGTCAAATTACAAGCAATAAACCCATGTAATCGCCGCCAGAAGGGCGCAATACGCCGCAAAGTAACGTAATTTTCGGCGTTTTGATAACTTAATCAGTATTTTCAGAGATACAATTCCCAGTATAAATGCCGTTGCCATACCTATTAAGAGGTACGCTGGCGATATCCCGCCGTTCATCAGGGAATCCCAATTTTTGATCGCCTGTATGGTCGCCCCGCCGACAATGGCCGGGATGGAGATCAAAAAGCTGAACTCAATCGCCCATCGCGGCCTTAAACCCAGCAAAATAGCCGCACAAATCGTCGCCCCGCTGCGCGACACCCCCGGCAGAATCGCCACCCCCTGAAAAATCCCGATAATCACTGCAATTAACAATCCAAATTCACGCAACCCTTTATGCCCGTGCCGACGGTCGGCGGCGGTCAATAGGCCAGCCGTAACCAGCCACATCGCGGCGACCACTTTTAAGCTCCGCGCCGATTCCAGCGGTTCCTTGAAAAGGACATAAAAAACCGCCGTCGTAAAGGTAGCCACGATCGCCAATACAGCAAACCGCACGGCAACCTTTTTTTCAAACATCTGTAACGGACTTAGACCGTCCTTAAAAGACAGCGCCAGTTGCCCCAAAAAGCGGGCGATGGAACGATGAAAAACCACCAGAATCGAACAGACCGTCCCCAAATGCAGACACAGGTCAAACAGCAGCATCTGCGGCGATTCAGTTTCAACGCCGTGCGCGAAACTTTCAAAAAAGACCAAATGCCCGGACGAGGACACCGGCAAAAACTCCGCCAGCCCCTGTACCGCCCCCAAAAACGCCGCAAACCCCGCCGACATCTGCCCTTGCTCACAAAACAGTCCGGCCACCCCATGCAGTGCATCCAGATGCCGCCCGGCAATCCATACGCCCGCCGCCCACAACCCGGCCGCTAAGTCATCGGCCAAAATCCCCCAACCCGCCGATAATTGCTCCAGCCGTCTGCACGGCCAGGGTTTGAGAATATCAAACACGCGAAACAGCCCAAACCCGATCGCCGCGATTAGGCAAAACCCCGAATGAGGCGCAAAAATCTGCATCAGCAGCAGCGCCAGCGACTGGCCGGCCACCTCATCGCTGACCACACAGCCGGGGTCTTTGCGTCCGGTCGCCGCAATCATCGACGGCGAACCGATCACCGTCGCCGCGCACCCGGCTGCCAGCATTAACGCCATCGCAGCAATCGCCGCCGTGCCGCCGAACCAAATCCCCATAGCCATAAAGACCACCACCGGCGGCAGCGAACCCCACGTTCCCGGCGCAATCGGCAACTTACCCAGCCCAAGACAGGTGGTCAGTAATTCATCGCGTTTCACAATTTGCTCTTTGATGTTTAATTTTATTTTTTTAAAACAGATACGTCAGCGTCAAAGCCCCAAAGCTGTCATTGAAGTCGCCTTCTTTGAATTCTTCGGTAAAGAAGTTCTGTGCGTAGGCCAGTTCCCAATTACCGCAATGCCAGACCGCACCCAGCGACCCCAGCCCGACAAACGGCCGCGGGGTCAGCCCCGACAAGAAGCGGTCATACGCGACCGCCCGCCCGGCCAGCCGTGAATAGAGATAAAAAGACGACTTGCTTTGCGTGTCCCGACTGGCCGCGGAGGTCGGAGTTTTCAGCCGTCCGGGGCCAAAATCATTGGGCAGCGACACCCCCAATCGCAGTGTAACGCCCGCTTCGCCATTGATATACACCGAACCGGCGGTTCCGCCGAAATCGGCGATCACGTCGGTATGTTCCGTCGGCGCCAGCAGCCCGCCGGTGAGGCGGCGTTTCTGCACCCAGCTCACATTCGCCGCCGGTTCATCGTCCAACTGGTCGTCCCAGCCGACGCATCCGTCCGAGCCGATCAGGTTGTGAATGTTCTGCTGCACCTGCTTGCCCTTGGCGGACGGACCGACCACACCGACATCCAGCGACAGATGATCCAATGTATTCTGCCGCCGCCGTTCCACAAACATTCCCGTATAAAGCCAGCCGGCATAGACGCGTTCATCGGCGGTGCGAAGTTCGGGCTTGTCGGCGTGATTGGGCGTATAGATATTCTGGCCGAGGAAAAAACCCGCCGCCGTCGCCTTGTCGGATTCATCCAGCGGCCGCCCCCAATCGCCAAAGTCCTTCAGCCAACTCCACTCCGGCTGAGTCGTATAGACCAGGTTCATCCCGCTGGTGTAATGCCGATCCGTCTTGCCGTTGGGCTTGAGATACCGGCTGTCATTTTCAGCGTAGATCGAAAACGTATCCTGCGCCGAAACAACAGCACTTACCATCAGCAACAAAATCAATCCGCCAATCACCAAACTCAATCCATTTCGTTCCATTTCGCCCATCCTTTAATAATCCAGTTACGCCTCAGGCGTGTCCATCATTTTGCCTTTTTCCCTTTGCCTTTTGCCTTATTTTCATTCCCATTCGATCGTGGCCGGGGGTTTGCTGGAGATATCATAGACCACGCGATTGACGCCGCGCACCTGATTGGTGATGCGGCTGGCAATCCGCCCCAGCACGTCGTGCGGGATATGCGAAAAATCCGCCGTCATAAAATCGGTCGTCTCGACACACCGCACGGCGATAACATGCTCGTAGCTGCGCTCGTCGCCCATCACGCCGACCGTTCCGACCGGCAGCAGCACCGTCAAGGCCTGACTGATCTGCCGATACAGCCCGGCGGCCTTGATCTCCTCGATGAGTATCTCGTCCGCCTCACGCAGGATCGCCAGTTTGGGCTCGGTGATCTCGCCCAGCACACGCACCGCCAGCCCCGGCCCCGGGAACGGATGCCGCCAGACCATATCTTCCGGCAACCCCAGATATTCGCCGACCAGCCGCACCTCGTCCTTGAACAAGTCCCGCAGCGGCTCGACCAGCTCAAAGCCCAACTGCTCCGGCAGACCGCCGACGTTGTGATGCAGTTTGATATTGGCCGCCAGATTGCCGTCCTTAGTGCCCGACTCGATCACATCGGGATACAGTGTTCCCTGTGCCAGAAATTTGGCATTTGCGATCGTTTTGGCTTCCGACTTGAACGCCTCGATGAATTCGGCGCCGATGATCTTGCGTTTTTTCTGCGGGTCGGTTACGCCCGCCAGCTTAGACAAAAACTGCTTTGACCAATCTACCACATGCAGGTCAATATGAAAATGCCCGCGGAACATCGACTCCACGCCCTGCCGCTCATTCTTACGCAGCAGGCCGTTATCGACAAAA
>JBFZBE010000066.1:0-5038 GCA_041308685.1 Phycisphaerae bacterium | reverse complement strand
CCGAAATGAGCGGACAGAATATGCAGCAGGAACTGCTGCGGCATCCGGCGGTGCGCGACACCAACTGGTACCGGCAATTTGCCAAAACGGATCAAACTGGAACCATCCTCTCCGAAGCTGACGCGGTACGCTACGCCCTGCGGGACCTTAAGAAAAACTTCCGCGTCTCGGCGCCGCGCGACTACAACTTCCTGGTTGTATCCATGACCTGCGCCAGCCCACAGGAAGCCAAAAAGATCGTCGATACGGCCGCGTCTTTGTTTCTAAGCAGCCAGCGTGAAAACGCCCGCGGCGATCTGTCCGGCGAACTGGCCGAGCGGCGCAGCCAGCGCGACAGTATTCAGCGTACGCTCAATCAGTTCCAGCAGAGCATGGACAGCATCGCCACCGGTACGCGGTTTGCCCGGCTCAATGTCAATCCGGGCGCCTCGCTGAATGACTATATGGACGAGAAGCTGGCCGATATCGAGCAGCGATACAGCGAGTTGGAATCCCAGAAAAGCTACCTGGAAAGCACCATTGCCACCTTGAAAGAACGCGCTACCACCGTTGAATACGATGATGTACTGCGCGAACAGATTGAGCAAGACCCCATCGCCCAGCAGATGCGCAGCAACATCGCGGCGATGGAGCCGAATGTCGAGCGTCTTCTGTCGCGATTTGGCGAGGAGCACAGAGAGGTGCATCAGTCTCGTGCGACACTGGAGCAGATGAAGGCCGATCTGGTACGCCGCCAGAATGAAATCGCCGAGATCATACGCTTGTCCAACTGGCGCAACGCACAGGACCAGATGACCGCCCTGAGCCAACAGTTGGATACCATCACCCGCCAGCTCCAGGAATCGCAGGCCGAATACAAGGAAGTGGACAAAATCCGCACTGAGTTCGCCCGCTATGAGATTCAAAAGACTGAACAGCAGCGGCTGCTGGAGGAAATGAACACGCTGATCGAAAAGCTCAATGCGATCTACAACGATCCGACCATTCACAAGCTGCGGTCAATGGGGCAAGCACCCGAACCGCTGGAAGTCAGCTTTCCGCAATTTAAATTATTTATTCCGGGCGGCTTTATGCTGGGGCTTTTGGCCGGGTTGGGACTGGCCTTTGCCGTCGAACTGCTCAACGACCTGCTGCGCACTCCCAGCGATGTGATGCGTCATGTCAGAGTGCCGCTGATGGGGATGATCTGTCACATGGACGACGATCACGATATTGAAGACGTTGATTTGTACCACGTCGTTCGCCAGGCGCCCTACTCGATCACCAGCGAATGCTATCGACAGCTTCGCACCAATCTGCGGCTTTCCGCTCCCGGAGGCGCAGCGCACCGGACGCTCTTTATCACCAGCAGTTCCGCCGGCGACGGCAAAACGACCGTCGCGGTCAATGTCGCCTGCACACTGCTGGCCGAAGATAAAAAAGTGCTGCTTCTGGACGCCAACTTCCGCCGGCCGATGACCGCGCGATTGTTCCCCCGCGCCGAGGCCAATGGGTCTCCGGCGGTCGGCGCCGATTACGGCCTGAGCAACTATCTGATGGGGCAATCTGACGCGGCCAAGATCATTCGTCCTTCAGGTATTGAAGGGCTGTATGTCATCGACAGCGGCCCGCTGCCCGCCCATCCGGCCGAACTGCTTAACAGCCCGCGTATGAAAATGCTGCTGGAAACCTGCAAAGACCAGTTTGATTATGTCCTTATCGACGGCCCGGCGATGCTGGTCAGCGACGCCAAAACACTGGCCGCACAATCCGACGGAGTGATTGTCATCTTCAACGCCGCCTCGACGCATCGCGGCGCCGCCGCACGCATCCTGCGCGAGCTGCGCGAAATCAACGCCAATACGATCGGCACCGTGCTGATGGGCGTCCGTTCGCGCAAGGGCGGCTATTTCCGCGAGGTCTATCGCTCCTACCAGGCGTATCAGCGGGTCCCGATGGAGCAAACCGTTTAGTCTTTTTGTGGGATTGAGGATATTGTACGATGTCTGAAAAATTTCTTGTAACCGGCGGCGCAGGGTTTATCGGCTCCAATCTCTGCCGCCGATTGGTCGAACAGGGCTGTTTTGTCCGTGTGATCGACAATCTGATCACCGGCCGAATGAGCAATCTGGACGGCATTCTGGATAAAATCGAGTTCATCAAGGCCGATATGGGCGACCCGCAGGCCGCCCGCGCGGCGATGAATGACATCGACATCGTGCTGCATCAGGGCGCTGTGCCGTCGGTACCGCGCAGCGTCGCAGACCCGGCCGTCACACATCAGCACTGCGTCAACGCCACATTCAATCTGCTGCTGGCCGCCCGCGACAGCAAGATCAAGCGGTTCGTCTATGCCGCCAGCTCCTCGGCCTACGGCGACAGCCCGACGATGCCGAAAATCGAGACCATGCCGACGAACCCCAAATCGCCCTACGCGGCCGCCAAGCTCTTTGGCGAGTACTACGCCTCGGTGTTTGCCCAGGTCTATGGCCTGCAGACGATTTCGCTGCGGTACTTCAACGTCTTTGGCCCCTACCAGGACCCGACCAGCCAATACGCCGCCGCGATTCCGGCGTTCGTAACCTCGATCCTCAAGGGCAAATCCCCCACCGTCTATGGCGACGGCGAACAAAGCCGCGACTTTACCTTTATCGACAATGTCGTTCACGCCAACCTGCTGGCCGCCTGCGCCGCCAAAACCGGCGGCGAGGTCGTCAATATCGCCTGCGGCCAGCGCATCACCGTCAATGCCATTATCGCGCTGATCAATGAAATGACCGGCTGTTCTGTGTCGCCCAATTACCTGCCGTCCCGCGCCGGCGATGTCAAGCACTCGCTGGCCGACATCCAAAAAGCCAAAGCCCTGATCGGATACGAGCCGGTTGTGCATTTTAAGGATGGTTTGGCCAACGCGATCGAATGGTATCGTAAGAACCTGCTTTAAGCCGGGGTCGCCCTGTATGGATGCAGAGTCCCGCAACACCGATTATACGCTGATCGCCGAACCGGAGGTGATCCCGTCCCTTCTTGCGAATTTGGAAACCGCCGACACAGTGGCAATAGATACCGAAGCGGACAGTTTTCACCACTTTCATCACAAAGTCTGCCTGATTCAACTGGCCGTCGGCGACCGCTGTTTTATCGTCGATCCGCTGGCCGGACTGGATTTGTCCGGGATGCTGACGATCCTGTCGCAAAAACGGCTGATCTTCCACGATGCCGGCTATGACCTGCGGATGATGCTCAACGATTTTGGCTTTTGCCCGCAAAACGAAATTTTTGATACCATGCTGGCCGCACGTTTGACAGGACTAAGCAATGTCGGGCTTTCATCGCTTCTGGAAAACATCCTCGGCATTGCCCTGTCCAAGCACAACCAGCGTGCAAACTGGGCCATACGGCCGCTGGCGCAGCAACTGCTGGCGTATGCCGCCGAGGACATCCGATACCTTGCGGCGCTGGCCGAGCATCTGACGGAACGGCTTGTACCGCTGGGGCGGCTGGACTGGCACCGGGAATACTGCCGGTGGACAATCGAGCAGACCCAATTGCCCAAAGAGCCGCAGGACCCCGAAAAAAGCTGGCGGATTCGCGGTACATTCGGCCTGACGCCGCGTCAGTCGGCATTCGTCAAGGCCATCTGGCATTGGCGGCAGGACCAGGCCGATCAGGCGGACATCTCGCCGTTTCGCATCCTGCGCAATGAGGATTTGATCGATCTGGCGCTGTGGGCCGAGCGGCAAAAACACCTGCGCGCTGACGCGGTACCGCGTCTTCCGCGTCATTGTCAGGGCAACCGTCGTCGGCAATTGATGGAGGCGATCGACGCAGCGTACGGCCTGACGCCCGATCAATGGCCCAAGCCCCCGCAGCGCGAACGCAATCGGCGTCCCGATGATGAGATTCTTGACAAGGCCGACCGGTTGAAAGCGGAATGCCGCACGATCGCCGACGGATTGGGCATTGAACCCCAGTTGATCGCCTCGCGCAAGGCACTGCTGGCGGCGGTCAGCACACACGCCGATACCGAAGAAAAGCTCCTCCGCATCGGCTGGATGCGCTGGCAGATCGGACTGCTGATCGAACCGCTAAAAAAGGTTCTGGCACAAGCCACCGACAAGGAAAATTCGTGTGAAGATTGCCACGTTTAACGCCAATTCGATTCGCAGCCGGATCAAGCCGGTCTGTCAATGGCTGGCCGAAAATCGGCCGGATGTGCTGGCCGTGCAGGAAACCAAGGTGCAGGATGCGGAGTTCCCGCTCGAGGAGTTTTCCAAAACCGGTTATTCCGTGATCTTTCGCGGACAGAAAAAATACAACGGCGTCGCCCTGTTCAGCCGCAAGGAGCCAAAAAACGTCCGCGACCGACTGCCCGGCGACACCGGCAATGAGGCGCGTTTTCTGCAGGCCGATTATGACGGCGTTACCGTGGTCAACACCTACATCCCACAGGGTCAAGAGATCGACTCGGATAAATTTCAGTATAAACTCCAATGGTTCGGCTGGCTGCGAGACTATCTGGCCGAAATGATTACCCCAAAATCTAAACTTATCTGGCTGGGCGATCTGAACGTCGCCCGCACGGATATTGACGTGCACGACCCGGACGGGCTGTGGGGCAGCGTCTGTTTTTGTCAGGAGGCGCAGGACGCTTTTGAGGCGGTGATGGAGCTGGGGCTGACGGATGTGTTTCGCCTGCATCATCCCGACCAGCCCGGCCTGTACTCTTTTTGGGATTACCGTGTGCCGAACGGCTTTGCCCGCAACATCGGCTGGCGGCTGGACTACATCAACGCCACAGAGGTCTTGGCGCAGCGCTGCACGCAATGCCGGATCGACCCTGCCCCGCGCGGGGTTGAAAAACCCAGCGACCATACCTTTGTCTGGGCGGAATTTGATGCGGGCTGAAACCCGCTACTCAAATCGCAGAGCAACCAGGTCATAGGCGGCAATATCAACCTTACAGGAAAGACCTTCGCTGGATTTTTTGAACTTGACCGGTTTTGACGTCAGCAAATCCGTGCATTTTTTATACCCTGCCGCCGCATCCGCAAGCGTG
>JBFZBE010000065.1:0-5472 GCA_041308685.1 Phycisphaerae bacterium | reverse complement strand
AAACCCGCTATGGCTGTTTTTTCTGCGGCTGCTTGAGGATGCCTTCAAAAATCTGGACACCCTTTTCCAAGACCTCTTTGGTCTTTTCGTCCTTGACGGGAATCTGCTCAGCCAGATTGCTCAATACCAGCTTGCCGAAATCCGGCTGCGGCTTATCCAGCGTGCCGGTCAGCGGAATCTTGTAAACCCGCTCGCTGATCGGCACATCGACGTTCATCGCCAAGCTCTTGTCCTCGATGCCGATCCGACCGCTGAAGGTCATTGTATAACTGCCGCCGAAGGTCATCGGCATCTTAGCGTAATTAACAATGCCGTTTTTGACGGTAAAATCGGACGCGGGGATCGAAAACAAATCCAATCCTTCGTTGCGTAGAGCCGCCTTGAACAACCCCAGCAACGGGCTGTTAAGCCGCACATCCATCAAGCTGACTTGACCGGCCAGATTGATATCCTTCGGCGCAGCACCGCTTAATGGCATTGCCAATGTAGTGCATGACAAACTGGCTTTGCCTGAGACTTTGCGGCTGTTGGCAAAAGCCGGATTCAAATACTTGAGCAGATTTTCGCTGATGATATCATCAATCTGCACATTTTCCACCACGGCCATGGGCTTGCGGAGTTTGAGCGGCATGGATTTGTCAGCCAGATTGACATCGCCGGCGAACCGCACCTTGCCGCCGTTGACATCCGCATCGGGCAGATCGATCGCGGCCTGCCCCTGCTTGACATTCAGCGTCAGTTCGGTTGCGCCGAAATTCAGCCCCATATAGCTGGCCTTGGCAAACCCCAGCGCCGCCGCGGCATTCAGGTTGGCCAGCATCTTGTCCGGATCATTTTCCGGCCAGCGCGAAGAAAACGTAAAGTTGTCTTTGCGTTTGCCCTCGACGCTCAGTCCCTGCGGTAAAAACGGCGCAGCCATCGACGAAATCGCCTTCAAATCATATTCGGCCTCGATCTGGCCATCCATCGCCTTAACGCCCTTTTTGACAGATTGTTCGACCTTGCCTTTGTGAACCTTGATCAGCGATTCGCCCTGAGCGCCCTGCATATCAAACGCCTTGATGTTGATTGACTGCTTGAGCATATCCAGCGCAACATCGGCGGTCAACTGCACCATCTCCTGCTCAAACGGCGTCTTGTCGGCCTGCACGACGCGCAGGTTTTGGATCCGCGTCTTGTCGGTCTTGACATACATCATATCGTCTTTGGTCTGCACCGAAACCGCCGCATTGAGCATTCCGGCCAGCGTCAGGTCTTTCTGTGCGCCGCCGAGAACCTGCACAAACGGCCACAGCTTGCCCAAATCCAGCGCCGCATCCGCATCCAGCGTAATCGGCGGGATCGCCCCGCCCGTATCGCCGGTCGGCAGCGACAGATTTTTGACGCTGATCGTCCCCGGCAGCATCGCCAGCGACAGCGAGGGAACCTTCAGCAGTCCCTTGGCGCTGTCCATCGCCACATCGTAATCCAGCGACACATCCGTCTGCGGGGCCTTTTGGCCGTCTTTGCTGACCAGCAGCCCTTTGACTGTACCCTTGCCGACGGTGGCAACCTTGTTATCGCCCATGTTCAGCTTGCCCGCGACATTCAACTGGCCGACCAACCCCAGCCCGCCCAGATCGGTAAACGGTTTGACAAACGTCTGGGTTTTTGCAAGATCGGCGGCAATGGCATAATCCAGCACCTCCATCCCGCCGCTGCACGCGACGGAACAGAAT
This sequence comes from Phycisphaerae bacterium, assembly GCA_041308685.1. Lineage (GTDB taxonomy): Bacteria > Planctomycetota > Phycisphaerae > Sedimentisphaerales > Anaerohalosphaeraceae > T3Sed10-213. The sequence continues at coordinate 3,754 of JBFZBE010000065.1, read as the reverse complement.
GGCGCCTTGACATCGAGCTGATTGATCTTCAATACGCCGTCAGGCATCGCGACATCGGCCGCCAGCGTTACCGGCTCGGCAAACGCCATCTTCTGTCCGTCCAGTTCCTGTGAAAAATTGGTAACCACCGCGTTGGCTTTGATCGTTTGGGGCTGTCCCTTTTGGATCGCCACATGCGCGTCGGCATTCAAGACCCCGCCCATCTGCACATCCTGTCCGGCCAGCGCCAGCAGCGGACGCAAACTTTCCAGATTGAGCTTCTGGATCGACACATTGAAGGTACCATCCGTATCCTCCAGCGTCCAGCCGGCGCCGGGCGTAACCTGCCCTTCGGCGTGCAGCGTGCCATCCTCTTGGCCATCGGCGACATCCGCTTTAACGTTGAGCGTCGAGGTCGTCTGGGACTCGTTGAGCGCAACGTTGGCGGCGATATTTTTGAATACCACTTTCTGAACGCCGGCGGCGTCCGCCAGTTCAATCGTGGCCTGGCCGTCCGTTAAATCCAATTCCAGATGGTCGATGGGCATCGCAAACGCACCGCCGCCGCTGTCTTTTTTTGGTTCTGCCGGATCCTTATCGGAACGGGCTGTCGGCATATCGCCGGACAGCTTCAGATGAATCTGCGGCCGCTCGACGACCGCCCTGCCCATATCCACTTTGCCGCCCAGCAGCGCCGCCAAACGCGGCTGCATCTCAAAGCGATCCACTTTGACCTGCGTGGCGCCGTCGCCGCTTTCGAATGTCAGATTGGTCAGCTTGACGCCGCTCAGCCAGCCCAGCGACAGCGTATCCATCCCAACCTGACCATCGACGGAGTTGTTGATCTTGCCCAGCAGAAACCGCTTGCCGCCGGACGATGACAAAAGCGTCGGCGCAAGAAGAACCGTCAGCAGCACCAGCGCGACCAGCCCACCCAATGCCATCAGAAAAATCTTCAGCCCGCGGCGTTTTTTCTTGTCCTGTGCGGAACGTTCAACTGAATTGTCCTTGGCGTCCATAGTACACCCCGAAAATTGATTATAGAAAGTTAAAAGCTAAAAGTGTGGTTTAAGAACACAGAATACAGAACCCAGAACGCAGAATTTAATCTACGAACTACGCGCTAAGAACTTCCCATCTACGCAATCTGTGGTTTCAAAAAAACATCCCAAATCATCCACAACTGCTAACTGTTCACTGTTCACTGATAACTGAACTTACGATGACATAATCTCGTCGGATTTGTGCTTAATCAGCCCGTCCACGGTGTCGATGTGCTTTTTGGTGAGCTTTTCGATCTCGTCTTTGGCCTTGTCGCGGTCGTCCTCACTGACGGTCTTGGCCTTTTCGGCGTCTTCAAGCTGCTTGATGGCGTCGCGGCGGATATTGCGGACGCTGACCTTGGTGCGTTCGCCGAGCTGTTTGACCTGCTGGACGATCTGCTTGCGGCGTTCTTCGCTCAGCGGCGGAATGTTCAGACGGATCATCTTGCCGTCCGCGATCGGCGACAAGCTCAGTTCACTGCTTTTGATGGCCTTTTCAATATCCTTCAGACAGCCGACGTCAAAGGGCTTGATGACGATGGAGGCCGGCTCCGGCACCGCAATCGCCGCCAGCGATTTGAGCGGCGTAGGCGTGCCGTAATAATCGACGATCAGATGCTCGACCAGTCCCGGCTGGGCGCGGCCGGTGCGCACCGACTTGTATTCCGTCCGCAGATGCTCGACGGTCTTGTCCATATTCTTCGCATGGTCGTCCACTATTTTTCGCGTTGACATCGTTGGTTCTCCTGCGACTAAAAATCGTAAATAAAATCAAAAACTAAAATCAGAAAACACAGATTACGCTGATTGCACTGATTTTTTTAGACAAGATTAACAAGATTAAACAGGATTTTTTTAGTCGAAGAAAATTTCATAATTTATAATTCACAATTCAAAATTTTCTTCATTCTACATTCTTAATTCTTCATTTCCTCATGTTGCAATAACAATCCCTACGCATCGCTGATCACCGTTCCGACATGCTCGCCATCCAGCACGCGGGCGATATTGCCTTCTTTGAAGATGTTCAATACGACGATCGGGATATGGTTTTCACGGCACAAGCTGACCGCCGCCGGATCCATCACTTTGAGGTTTTGGCTGAGTACCTGCTGATAGGTAATCTTCTCGATCAGTTGGGCATCGGGGTTTTTTTTCGGGTCGTCGGTATAGACGCCGTCCACCTTGGTCGCTTTGATCATCAGGTCGGCGCCAAGCTCGGACGCCCGCAGCGCCGCACAGGTATCGGTCGAAAAGAACGGGTTGCCCGTGCCGCCGGCCAGGATCGTTACGCGGCCTTTTTCCAGATGACGGATCGCACGGCGGCGAATGAACGGCTCGCAGATGGCCGAGACCTCGATCGCACTGAGCACCCGCGTCGGCTGGCCGAACTTTTCCAGCGTCTCCTGCAGCGCACAGGCGTTCATCACCGTCGCCAGCATCCCCATATAATCGGCGGTCGTGCGGGGGATGTGGCTTTTTTCCGAAAACGCCGCCCCGCGCAGAAAGTTGCCGCCGCCGACAACGATCGCCACCTGCGGGCCGATCTTACAGACCCGCGCGATGCGTTCGGCGACCGATTCAATCGCCTCGCCTTCAATACCGAACCCGCCGGGCTTGCACAAGCTCTCGCCCGACAGCTTCAATAAAATCCGTTTATACTGCACCTTGGCCATAGTGTCCCGTTTTTCCAGCCGCAGGGGGCTTAGGAATTTCCTATTTCCTATTTTTAATCCGCATTTCTCAAATTTGAAATAGGAAATTTGAAATTTGTAAATTAAAAAAAAGGCATCGGAAACTTCCGTCCCCGATGCCCGCTATTATATCCGGTTCTTAGCCGATTTCAACCCTGACAAAGCGTTTTATTTTCGCCTGTCCGCCGGCGGCCTTGGCAGCGTTGGTCAAGGCCTGCCCGACCGTAACGCTGTCGTCCTTGACAAAGGGCTGCTCGACCAGGCAGACATCCTTGAGGAACTTGGCGATCTTGCCGTCCACGATCTTGTCGATGATGTTGGCGGGTTTGTCTTTGACCTGCTCGGCGGCAATGGCGCGTTCTTTCTCGATCACCTCCGGGGGGATGGTGCTTTTGTCCAGTCCCATCGGATTGATGGCGGTAATGTGCATGGCGATCTCGTCGGACACCTGCTTGACGGCCTTGGCGACCGCGTCGCTGGACGCTTCCACTTCCAGCAGAGCGCCGACCTTGCTGTTGAAATGCACATACGCGCCGAACGTGCCCGTGCCGGACAGTTTATAGCGGACAAAGTCGCCCACTTCGCACTTTTCGCCGGTCTTGCTGACGGTATCGGTCAGAATATCGGAGAACTTGCGTCCGCCGACCACCGTATCGAGGATGGCCTGAGCGCCGCTGTCTGCGGCCGCGGTGAACATCGCATCGGCCATCACTTTGGACGCGGCCACAAAGTCGTCGCTCTTGGCCACAAAATCCGTCTCGCTGCACAGCGAACCGATCGCGGCGGTTTTGCCGTCGGCGCTGACCTTGCAGGTTACACGGCCTTCGCTGGTTGCCCGGCCGGCGCGTTTGGCCAGCGTAGCCAGCCCTTTTTTGCGCAGCAGGTCCATCGCCTTATCCACATCGCCGCCGGTCTCGGACAGCGCATTCTTGCAGTCCATCATTCCCTGACCGCTCATCTTGCGGAGCGTCGCTACCGCGGATGCTGTAATTTCTGCCATTGTATGTACTCCCGTATCGATCGTTTTTATAGTCGTTG
>JBFZBE010000064.1:0-5268 GCA_041308685.1 Phycisphaerae bacterium | reverse complement strand
GGCATCCAGCGTCCGCTGGAAGCGCTGGTTCAGCAGCAGGGCAGCTTCATCCAGCGCGGCAGCGCGATTCCGGGTCTGAAGCGTGACGTCAAGTGGGCGTTTACCCCGCTGATGGACAACGGCGCCGAGGTGAAGGGCGGCGATATTGTCGGCCAGGTGCAGGAGTCCTCGCTGGTGCTGCATAAGATCATGGTTCCGGCGGGCGTGTCAGGCAAGCTGGAAGGCGTCAAGGCCGGCGAGTACACCGTCGATCAGCCGATCGGCGTTGTAACCGCCGCCAACGGGCAAAAACACGAACTGAAGATGATGCAGAAGTGGCCGGTCCGCCGTCCGCGTCTGAGCCAGCAGCGGCTCAACCCCAATACGGTTCTGATCACCGGCCAGCGCGTCGTGGACGCCTTCTTCCCGATCGCTAAGGGCGGCACGGCATGCGTACCGGGGCCGTTCGGCACGGGCAAGACCGTTGTCCAGCACCAGTTGGCCAAATGGGTGGACGCCGACGTGGTCGTCTATGTCGGCTGCGGCGAACGCGGCAACGAGATGACCGACGTGCTGATGGAGTTTCCCGAACTGAAAGACCCGCACAGCGGCGAGCCGCTGATGCGCCGCGTCGTGCTGATCGCCAATACGTCCGATATGCCGGTGGCCGCCCGCGAGGCGTCGGTTTACACCGGCATTACGATCGCCGAATACTATCGCGATATGGGCTTTTCGGTCGCCTTAATGGCCGACAGCACCAGCCGCTGGGCCGAGGCAATGCGTGAAATCTCCACGCGACTGGAAGAAATGCCCGCCGAAGAAGGGTATCCGGCCTACTTGGGCGCTCGCATCGCATCGTTCTATGAGCGTGCCGGCCGTGTGGTCTGTGCCGGCGGCCCGCAGCGCGAAGGCGCGCTGTCGATCATCGGCGCCGTCAGCCCGCCCGGCGGCGACCTGTCCGACTCGGTCGTACAGGCGACGCTGCATGTGGTCAAGGTGTTCTGGTCGCTGCAGGCGCGTTTGGCCCAGCAGCGGCACTTCCCGGCCATCGACTGGCTGACCAGCTACTCGTTCTATAAGCAGCATCTGGCCGATGCGTTTGAGGATAAAAATCGCGGACGTGAATTTTCCGAGATGATCCAGCAGGCCATGACGATCCTGGAGCAGGAATCGCAGTTGGCCGAAATCGTCCGCCTGGTCGGCGCCGAGGCCATCAGCGCCAAAGACCGGATGACGCTGGAAACCGCCAAAAGCATCCGCGAGGACTTTTTGCACCAGAACGCCTTCCACAAGGTCGATACCTACAGCCCCATCGATAAGCAGTGTGAGATGATGAAACTGATTCTGCATTTCCATCAGCAGGGGTTGACGGCGATCGAGGCCGGCATCGAGACAGCGGAGTTGTTCAAGCTGCCTGTGCGTGAAGATATCGCCCGCGCCAAGTATCTGCCCAATGAAGAGATGGATAAGATTGTTGCGATACAGAATGTAATCAACGAGCAGGTCAAAGGCCTGAGCCCTGTAGCGGCATAAGAATTCATACATGGGAGTATGCGATGTTAAAAGAGTATAAAACGGTTTCGAAGATCGCCGGCCCGCTGATGCTGGTTGAGAGTGTGGATGGCGCCAAATACGGTCATATCGTCGATATCGAGTTGGGCGACGGCACGATGCGGCACGGACAGATTTTGCAGGTCGAAAAGGACAAGGTGCTGGTGCAGGTTTTTGAAGGCACCGAGAGCATCAATGTCAGCGATACGACCGTGCGGTTTCTGGGCAAACCCATGGAGTTGTCGGTGTCGCGCGATATTCTGGGGCGCGTTTTCAGCGGGACGGGCGTCCCCAAAGACAATGGTCCCCGCATTATCCCCAAAAAGAAGCTCAACATCAACGGCAACCCCATCAATCCGTTTGCCCGCGACTATCCCAACGAGTTCATCCAGACCGGCATCAGTACCATCGACGGGCTAAACCCCCTGGTGCGCGGCCAGAAGCTGCCGATCTTCTCCGGCGCCGGACTGCCGCACGACGAGATCACCGCCCAGCTTGCCCGTCAGGCGGCCGTTCGCGGCAAGGGCGAGTCGTTCGCGGTGGTGTTCGCGGCGATGGGCATCACGTTTGAGGCCGCCCAGTTCTTTATCAACGACCTGACGCAGACCGGCGCGATCGAGCGTGCGGCGCTGTTTATCAATCTGGCCAACGACCCGGCCATCGAACGTATCGCAACGCCCCGTGTGGCGCTGACCGCCGCGGAATATCTGGCATTTGAAGAAGATATGCACGTTTTGGTTATTTTGAACGATATGACCAACTATTGCGAGGCCCTGCGCGAGATCAGCGCCGCCCGCAAGGAAGTGCCGGGACGCCGCGGCTATCCGGGCTATCTCTATACCGACCTGGCGACGATCTATGAACGTGCCGGCCGCGTCAAGGGCAAGAAGGGATCGATCACGATGGTGCCGGTCTTGACGATGCCTGAAGATGACAAGACCCACCCGGTGCCGGACTTGACCGGCTATATTACCGAAGGACAGATCATTATGAGCCGCCCGCTGTACCGCAAGGCGATCCTGCCGCCGGTCGATGCGCTGCCGAGCTTGTCGCGTCTGAAGGACAAGGGCATCGGCGCCAACAAGACCCGCGAAGATCACGCCTCGCTCTACAACCAGCTTTACGCCGCGTATGCCCGCGGCAAAGAGGCACAGGAACTGGCGACAATCCTCGGTGAAGCGGCGCTGTCGGCCGAAGACCAGAAGTATATGCGGTTTGCCAACGAGTTTGAAGGCCGCTATATCTCGCAGGGATACTATGAAAACCGCACTGTCGAACAGACGCTGGACCTGGGCTGGGAACTGCTCAGTATGTTTGAGGACGTCGAACTTAAGCGTATCGACAAGAAACTGATTGACAAATATATGCCACAGTTTCGTAAAAAATAATTTTAGCCACGAATGAACACGAATGTTCACGAAATGTGGATTTAAAAGATGGACCAAAAGGAACTGATACACAAGGAATTGGTCTATCAGATTGTCGGATGTGCGATGAAGGTGCATCGTGAGCTGGGATATGGTTTTCTTGAAAAAGTGTATGAAAACGCATTGATGCATCTGCTTGACAAAGAGAATATCCATGCCCGGCAGCAGCACCCTGTTTTGGTTCGTTTTGAGGATAAAATTGTCGGTGAGTATATTGCGGATATTTTGATAGAAGACAAAATACTTATTGAGATCAAAACAGTTGAGAAAACGATCAATGTGCATTATGCACAAGTGCTGAATTATTTGAAAGCGACTGGGATTCGGCTGGGATTGCTGATCAATTTCGGCCCTCAAAAATTGGAATACGAGCGAATCATTAAGTAATTCTGACAGAGTTGTGAGTGGTTAAAGAGTCGGTCGCATAGCGTAATTAATTTGTGTAAATTAGTGATAATTCGTGGCTAAAGAAAGTTGTCGGATATGCTTCAGAATGTGAATGCGACACGCATGGAAATGCTTCAACTGCGGCGGCGGGTAGGGCTTGCCGCACGCGGGCATCGTCTGCTCAGCGAAAAACGCGATGAGATCAGCCGTCAGTTGGTGCAGATTGCCCGATCGCTCAGAGAGCTGCGTAAGAAAGTCGAGATGGAACTGCTGGAGACCACCCGCCGGTTTATGATGGCCAAGGCGACGATGGAGCCGGAAAATATCCGCGCCGCAATGGAGGTACCGACCAAACAGTTCAGCTTGGCGATTCAGTTTGCATCGATTATGAGCGTTAAAGTCCCGCGGATGGCCAAAGAGATCGAAGGCGATATTATGTGCTACGGCTTTGCGACCACCAGCGGTGAGATGGATGTCGCCCTGCGGGCGCTGGAGCGGGCGTTTGACACACTGATCGAGCTTGCGGAAAAGGAAAAACAGGCACAGCTTTTGGCCGGCGAGCTGCAGCTCACGCGCCGCCGCGTCAACGTGCTGGAGCATGTGGTCATTCCCGAATTGAAAACCACCATTCGCTATATCAACAGCAAACTCGGCGAGGCCGAGCGTGACAACATCAGCCGCCTAATGATTATCGCCGATATCATCCGCAGCTAACAATCCATTCAGCGTGTCAATACGTCGGAGGTGCGGCTGAGTTGAACCAGCCGTGAGTGGTGGAGTTGATTGTTCTTTTCGACCAATTCGCAGACCAGTTGCGCCTGTGCGAACATCATTTCAATCAGCGGCATATTAGCACCGGCAGTATCGGGGGTGTATCCTTCCAGCACGACCATCAAGTACCCGCACTGGTCGCGTTCTGTGCCTAAGCCGCAAACCGCGATGCAGCCGCCTTTGACCTTGACAACCAGCGGATCTTCGCCGTCGTCGATCCGATCACACAGCGACACAAGCAGCCGACCTTCATCGGCCATCAAAAGACCCGCCCGACTGGGATGATTGGTCTTGAGTTGGCGGTCTTTGCCCGCGATCGCCAGCGTCGGTCCTTCCGGGCCGAGCAGGCCGAACAAGTGGCCGCGTACCTGTTCAATCAGCAGGTCGGACGCATCGAATATGTCTTTATAAAGACGTTCCATAAGTCCCAATGTCGGCAAAACAGGGGGGCAACTGAGGCAAAAAAAGAAAAAAAGCGGAAAATGTGAAAAAAACGGGCTAAGAGGGATGGTCTTGCGGGTGGCCGGCGGGGTTGCGGTATTTGACCAAATGTACGCAGTTTCCGCGATGGTTGTACTCTACCACGTCCATATATGCGCGAATCAGCAGGACGCCGCGGCCGGAACATTTGTAAAGATTTTTATCGCAGCGCGGGTCGGGCAGGTCGTCGGGGATAAAGCCGCTGCCTTCGTCAGTAATAGAAATATCAATTTTTTCGGGCGTAATCAAGCTTTCGACCTGTATCTGTTTTTCCGCATCGCCTTTATTGCCGTGCTGAATGGCGTTCATAAAGGCCTCTTCCAGCGCCAGGTGTACGCCGAACAATTCGCCGGCGTCAAAGCCGCGTTCCCGCACGGCCTCCAGTAATTCGTGACAAACCGGTTCGACGGCCGAGCGAACACTCGGCACTTGCCAGGATTTATGCCAAACTTTGCTTGCATTGGTCAAAACAGGCCGTCTCCCAAAAAATGCTGCTTCAGGATCGTTTCAAACCGATCATTGCATCATCCTGATCTTTGAAAATTTCAAAAATCTTATCCAGACGGGTAATGCGAAAGACCTCCATAATCTTCGGGTCAATCGCACACAATCTTAACTTGCCGTTCTTTTCGTAGATTTTTTTGCTGATCCGGATCAGCAGTCCCAATGCGGA